>DATLII010000425.1:0-3820 GCA_035539495.1 Dongiaceae bacterium | reverse complement strand
TCGATATTGGTGGTGAACGCCGATACGAGTCATACCTTTCTCCTTGGCTTTAAGGCTTCTGCTGGAATGTGGCAGATTGACACCTAGGTGTCAATCTGCCACCATGGTTCCATGAAAAAGACAAATGAGAAAAAGCAATACCATCCTGTGGTCTCCCTGATCGACGAATTGATTCGGGTAAATAGCCGTTTGCGTACGGTGTTCGCCGGTGCGACTGAAGCCAGTGGCCTCAGTTCGATGCAATTGACCGTGTTGACAGCGGTAGTGGAAGCACAGACCCCGCCTACAGTCCCGCAAATTGGCAGAAGCCTTGGTCATCCACGGCAAGTGATTCAGCGCGCCGCCAGCCTGTTATTGGAAGCGGAGCTGATCGAAAACGCTGACAATCCCCATCACAAGCGCGCGCCTCTGCTGATCGCAACTGAAAGCGGCAAAAAAATAAAACTCAAAGCGGACAAACAGGCATTGGCGGCAGCTGAGGATTTTCTGAAGCTGATAGGTGCCGATGCTTGCGAAACGCTGACTGGGGAATTGCGCGATCTGCGATCCAAGATCGAGACGTACACCAAAACCAGGAAAGGCAAACATGGGGCTAAAACATAATCTCGCAGAGCTGATCGATATCCCGAAGCTGACCCAGTGGTTGGACCATAATCTGCCGCAATTGGGTGATGGACCGCTTCAGGCGGAGTTGCTGCACGGCGGCTATTCCAACGTTGTGATCAGTTTGAATCGAGGACAGCAAACCTGGGTGATGCGCCGGCCTCCCGCGGTGCCGCCACCGGGCAGTGAAAAAACGGTCTTGCGGGAAGCCAGGGTACTTACCGCTTTGGCGGGCACCAACGTGCCGCACCCGAAATGCTATGGCAGCTGTGAAGACCCGGAGGTTGTCGGCTCGCCGTTTTACATCATGGAAAAAGTAGCGGGCTGGTCGGGCAAAGTAATCGAACAAAAAGTGCATCACCAGGCACCGTTTGATCAAATGCCCTACGAATATCGCATTCCTTTTGCGGTGGTTGATGCCTTGGTGGCGCTGGCGAACGTGGATTATCTGGCGGTGGGCTTGGATGGCTTCGGCAAACCGGATCACTATCTGGAACGGCAAGTGGATCGGTGGGCAAGTCAGTTGGCCTCTTACAAAGAGCGTTACCACTATGCCGGCCGCGATCTTCCTGGCTATGCACTAGTAGAACGGTGGCTGCGCGACAACGTACCCAAACATGCCAGGCCGGGCATCATTCACGGCGATATCGGCACACCCAATATGCTGTTCGCCGACGGTCCGCCGGCACGACTCAATGCGTTGGTGGACTGGGAGCTTTCCACTATCGGCGATCCAATGACGGATATGGGTTGGTTTTGTGGTGGCCTGCGTGATGAGCGCGCTCCGCAGGAAATTCCTTACTCCGTGCATGATTCCCGTAATTGGCCCACCCGTCAGGAGCTGGCGCGTTACTACGCTGCGGGTACAGGACGTGATATCGCACAGTTTGACTACTACCTGATTCTGTCCCGCTTCAAGGCAGGCTGCATCATGGAGTACAAAGTGGCGCAGGCGGCCGCTGGGAAAATGGATAAGCAGACCGGCGAATGGTTTGCCCGCATTGTGTCGGACTGCTTTTCCAGCGCAGCTGATCACATCCGTAAATACTGTTGATAGAGCTACTGTCGCTAAAAGTTACCGTTGATAAAAAGTTACCGTTGCTAAAGTGGTGCCTACATGATCGATTTCAGTGTTGAAGCAGAATTTCAGGCCAAATTGGACTGGATGCGAAAGTTTGTGCAGGAAGAGTGCGAGATAGTTGATCTTCTCTTTCCTAGCGCGGCGGATATGTACGATGTCAAAAACAGCAAGGCGCGTCAGATCGTACGACCGTTGCAGGAACAGGTTAAGCAGCAGGAGCTTTGGGCCTGTCACCTTGGCCCCAATTTGGGTGGCCCCGGCTACGGCCAGGTGAAACTGGCATTGATGAATGAAATCATCGGCCGTTCCAGTTGGGCGCCCACGATTTTCGGTACCCAGGCGCCCGACACTGGCAATGCTGAAATTCTGGCGATGTTTGGCACGGAACAGCAAAAAGAAAAATACCTTAAACCACTGATGGCAGGTGAGATCGTTTCCTGCTTTTCCATGACGGAGCCACAAGCCGGCGCCGATCCGCTGGAATTCGAATGTAAAGCCTGGCGTGAAGGCAATGAGTGGGTGATCGATGGTTACAAATGGTTTTCGTCCAATGCCCGTTACGCTGAATTTCTGATTGTGATGGCGGTTAGCAATCCTGATAACAAACCCCATGAGCGCATGTCCATGTTTCTGGTGGATGCCAAAACACCGGGCATTGAAATCATCCGCAATACCAAGATCATGACGGATTCCCCCAGTGCCGATCACGACGATGGGGTTCACGCCTTCATGCGCTACAACCGGGTCCGCGTTCCACTGGATGCCATGCTGGGAGAGCCGGGCGGCGCGTTCAAGGTGGCGCAGGCGCGCTTGGGCGGTGGTCGCATTCATCACTGCATGCGTACAGTAGGTTTGCTGCAAAGAGCGTTGGACATGATGCTGGAGCGTGCAGTGTCCCGACGCACGCAAGGCAAATTGCTGGCGGAACACCAGTTTGTTCAAGGCATGATCGCGGATTCCGCGGTTGAGCTGGAGCAATTCCGATTGCTGATTCTAAAAACCGCCTGGATCATCGACACCCAACCTCACGGTGCGGCCCGCACGCACATCGGCATGTGCAAAATACAGTTGGGCAAAGTGTTTTATGAAGTGGCAAAGCGGGCCGTACATTTGCACGGTTCGCTGGGTGTTTCGCTGGAAACGCCGTTGGCAAAACTGTGGGCTGGTGCGCCGACGTTGGCGGTGGCCGATGGTCCCACAGAAGTACACCAGATTCAGGTGGCCAAAGCCCTGTTGAAAAAAGCGAAGCCGGTGGAAGGCCTGTTTCCAAGCGATCACCATATTACCCGTCTTGAATTGGCGAAGCAGAAATACGCTCACATTCTGGAGAGCTGATATTGGACCCGCTGCTGAACTTCAACGGCAAAATAGCGCTCGTCACCGGCGGCTCCCGCGGGTTGGGATACGCCATGGTCAAAGCGCTGGCCGAGCGGGGTGCGGACATCATCATCGCCAGCCGCAAACTGGAAAATTGCGAACAGGTCGCGGCGGAAGTCAGGCAACTGGGGCGTAGGGCGTTGGCGATATCCGCTCATGTGGGGCGCTGGCAGGAATGCGATGCACTGGTCGAGCGCGCGTATCAGGAATTCGGCCGCATCGATATTCTGATCAACAACGCGGGCATGTCGCCCGCGTGTCCCAGTCATGAGGTGAGCGAAAAACTGTTTGATTCCGTGCTGAATCTGAATTTCAAAGGCCCGTTCCGGCTTGCCAGTCAGATTGCCCATCGCATGGCGCAGGGCAATGGTGGCAGCATCATCAATATCAGTTCCACCGGTGCGCTGATGGCGCTGCCAGGCGTGGTGCCTTACGGCTCAGCGAAGGCCGCGCTCAACGCCATGACCATTTCGCTGGCGGCAGAATACGGGCCGAATGTGCGGATCAACGGTATTTCCGCTGGCCCTTTTATGACAGAAGCGCATGCGGATTGGGATGACACCACTATTGCGAAAATCCGTAATCCAGCCGGGCGGCCGGGGCAACCGCAGGAGATCATTTCTGCTGTGCTGATGCTGGCCGCTGATTCCGCCTCGTTTATCACGGGGTCCATCGTGCGGGTGGACGGCGGGCAAAGAGGCTGATTCTCCCCCCTATCGATCCCTACAAAGATATGATAACTTGTGAATCATATGATCC
>DATLII010000424.1:0-8727 GCA_035539495.1 Dongiaceae bacterium | reverse complement strand
GGCAATTGAAAAACTGGACATTTATTTAGGGGTACACAATGGCTCGACAATCAACTCACGCCACGTCAAACGATCAGAAGCTCGCTAACGCATTGAAAGAGAGCAAGGCACCCGCCATTTCCAGGGCCGCTGCCATTCTGCGATTACTCGGCAAAAGCGACGCGCCGCTCGGTTTGCAAACCATTGCGCGCTCACTGAATCTGGTGCCCAGCACCTGCCTCTACGTGCTCAGGGCGCTGGTGGACGAAGAATTCGTTCACTTCGACCCCGACACCAAACGCTACTCCCTGGAAGCCGGTGTACTGACGCTGGCCCGTCACTGGCTGCGGCGAAATCAGTTCACCGATCTGTGCCAGCCGGTCCTCAATCGCATTAGCGAGGAATTCGACGTCACTGTACTGGGCGTCAACGTCGTCGCGCTCGAACACATCATCGTGGTCGCCATTTCCCAAGCCGGAAACAATTTTCAGATCAGCGCTCAAGTGGGCAGCCGATTTCCCGCATTGATCAGTGCAACCGGTCGCTGCATTGCGGCATTCGGTAATTATCCTGAACCGGAATTGCGCGACAAATTCAAAACACTGCGCTGGGACGAACCACCGACGTTCGACGAATGGAAAGCGCAAATCGACCAGACACATACGCAAGGATTTGCCGTCGACGAAGGCAACTACATTTCCGGCGTCACCGTTGTTGCGGCACCGGTCTGGAAGACCCGCGACAAACTGAGCCATGCGCTGGTGGCCATCGGCCTCAGCAGCACCCTGAAGCGCACCGGATTGCCTTCGCTGCAGGAAACCATGCTCAAGAGTGCACAAAGCCTGTCAAACCAGCTCAGCGGTGAAATCCTGGCAACTTCACGCTAATCAATGCCAAACCCGCTGGTTGCGTTACAGCGTTACGATTTTTCGTAGCGCTGTAACGCTGAGCTAAACCAAATCGCCGACACGTTTTGCCTACACAATTTTTCTAACGCTTCGGCAGCTCAATTTCCGCTTTTGCCGTTGCCATTACGTTACCCAGCTGATTGCTCAGCTTGCAGTCCACCCGCACGATATTCCGACCTTCGCTATCCACCAGCTTGTCGACGATGGTGCCGGTCATGATGGTGCAGTCACCAGTGAACGCAGGGCCGCGGTAAGAGGAATTGCAATGCACAACCTGCCCCCACTCGCCAGCCCAACCGTTTAAATAATCCAGAATCCAAGCGCCCATGGACGCACCGTAACCGTATCCACGGGGCATGCCGATCTTGCGGGCATAATGCGGAAACAGATGTCCGCGCGAAGGACCGAAGTAAGCACCGTCCGTCAGCTCCGGATTATCTTTCTCCATTACCGGATCGTTTTCATGCCCTGCCATTTCCTTTGTGAAACCCAACGCTTCCATGTCCACGCCCGGACGATGCGTGCCACCCCAGATAGTGAACAGATACGCGCGCCATTCCGTGGTAAAACTGGCAATGCTGTGAGGACCAATGACACGTACCGGCAACTCGTTGCCCGCCTTGATGTCGTCCCAGTAGCGCTTACCGTGCCCCAGATCGTGCATCATCTTGATGAATTCGTACTTGCGGCTTTCCAGCTCTTCCAACTGCTCGGGTGACCACTCCGGATCTTCCGTGCTGTCTTTAATCGAGCCCATTTCCAGCGCCAGATCCGCGCGATAGCGAATGGTGGTCGAACGCTGCTTGGCAATGAAATCGCCGTTCTGGTTGTAGTAATTGTTATCGCCGCGCTGGAAACAAGTCGGACCGGCGAATTTGGTTTCCTTTACGGAATAATCGAACGGTACTTTTTCGTTGGTGATGCTATCGCCGCCGAAAATCTTGGGGCCGTAGAACCACCACTCATCACCGCCGAAAATCAGATGCGAATCCGGAATGCGGCCCACGCACGCAGGGAAAGCGCCGTGCCCGTCGTCAGTGGCAATGGCAAAGGATTGCGGTGCTACCAAGCGACCGTAACGGCCTTCTGCTGCAAAGTCATGATCGTAGTGCAGCAGGTTGGC
The DNA here is from genome assembly GCA_035539495.1 of Dongiaceae bacterium. Classification (GTDB taxonomy): domain Bacteria; phylum Pseudomonadota; class Gammaproteobacteria; order Pseudomonadales; family Ketobacteraceae; genus Ch67. The sequence continues at coordinate 6,717 of DATLII010000424.1, read as the reverse complement.
GTAATGCATCGCTTGCGCCCAACGCCGAATATCGTTGTTGTGCAGCGGTTCTTTCATGCGTGCAGGCGCTATCGGCTTGCCCATGTAATTGTCGAGGTCGGAACAATCCAGAATCTTGTCAGTCATGCGTGACTCCAATCGAAAAATTTGATTTCAGTGAGCGGGAGAAACAGGACGCAGCTCCAGCACACTGCCTTCTGCATCGGCGGAAACATAGAGCGCACCATTCGGACCTTCAGCAATGCCTGCGAAAGGCCCCATCGGGCCAGACAGCACGCCAATCGCGCCCAGATTTTTAGGAATAACCCCCGGTGGCGCACCGACCGGTAATTGCGATGCGATAGTGAGCCGGGTTTTACTGGTCATGTTGTACTGGATCAGTTCCTTGGTACCCACATCCACCACAAACAACAGATCGCCACGCACCAGGATGCCTTGCGGTTTGTGTAATCCACCCAGCACCGTTTCAACACCGCCTCTGACAGTCCTAACGACTCTGCCAGCACCCTCTTCCGCCACCAAACAGCCGTCATCACTGAAGGCGACACCGGACGGCTGATTCAAGCCTTCAGCCAATGTCTCTACTGCGTTGGAGTGACCTAAACTGGAGTGACCCGAATCAGAGCGAACCGACAACAAACGACCGCGTCCTTTTTCCGCGAAAATAGCGGTGCCACCCGGCGCCAGCGCGATGCCATACAGTTGATCAAATCCTTCCGCCAGCACCTGATGTTCCTGCTTGCCAGGTACCCAACGTGAAACCTGTCCGTTCGCCGTGGTAACTACATATTCACCTGGTCCTGCAGCGGCGACACCCCGCGTGTAACCTGGGAATCCTGGCGAGAACAACATTCCAATCGGCTGCAATGCACCGCCTGCCCGCAATGTATAGGTAAAACCACCATCCGCCACGAAAAGAACGCCGTCAGAGCCCACCGCCAAACCGAGCGGCCAATTCAGCCCATCCGGCACCAGTGATTGCAGTTTTCCGCCCGGAAGAATTTCATTGATCTGTCCCGAAATGCTCGACACAAACAACCGATCGCCAACAAAGGTCAGGTTGTCCAGACCCGGCGCAATCGTCGCCAGCACGGTGCGCTCGCCAGTGCGCGGATCGATACGCAGCACCTGACCACTCGCCACCTGCGTCGACACGATAAAACCTTGCGCATCGAATTTGACGGCATCCGGCACACCCAAATCGCGCGCGACTACTTCAGGTGCGCCGCCATTGAGATTCACCCGCCAAATTTCGTTGGCGCCCATTACGGGAAAATACAGCATGCCGTCAGGACCAACTTCCATCGCGTTGGGCAGCGGTACGTTTTCCAAAATGACGCGCGGAGCACCGCCGTTGAGATCAAGCTCCAAAATGCGGCCGTCAAAACGGCATTCGCCGGTGAACAAGCGGCCTTGATGAATCGTGATGGGATTGGCGCAGGGCAAGTCGCCTTGCAGCACGCGCGCCTGACCATTGGGAGAGAGAACGCTGACGCGCCCTTCAGTAATTTCGGTAGTGAAGATATTGCCTTGCGCGTCGAATACCAAGTCGTCCGGCGCCACGATACTGCCGCCTTTCGGACTGATGGTTTCGATCGCGCCGCTGTTCACATCGATCGCGCTGATCTGACTGCCCGACACTTGCGCTACGTAAATTCGCCCGTCTGGACCGGTACGAATGCCGTTAGCACCAAAAAGACGACTGGGTGGTGTGAGTCGCTCCAGCGACCAGCCTTCCGCCAAGCGAGTGGCGCCCGAATACGCGTACCGTCCCATCTGTGAGGCCATGCCGAGCTGCTCCCCTTTTTTATTATCGCTTTATCGCTATGGTCGATCGTTGAAACCGGCAAAGGATGCGCGCGTTGTTACTTCAGCGATTCCACATTTCCGGCTACTCCGACACTCCGTGCATTACTCACGGAGACACTAATAATCAACACTTGTGTTCATTTGCAGTCAAATGATATCGTAACAACCTCGACCCAAACAATACTCCCCAGTACTTTTAACTGCCTTCCACCCAGGAAGCAGGCTTGTGCAGCCAGTACATGATAATCAGATCGCTGCTAAGCGATTGCTTATCAAGGTCGTTTCGGCTTGAACATCAAAGAGGCCATTGTCGTCATGCAATCCTTAGAAAACGTGGGACGCAGAATCATCGCGGGCAGGTCTGTTCGCTGGGACCCGAAACTGGCACAAGCCGCCTACGCACACGGTTACTGGGTTGATGAAACACTGGCAGACACGCTACTGCACGCAGCATCGCACACGCCAGATCGGGTTCTGATCGTGGACGGCACGGTACGCCTCACCGCCCGCGCCCTGTTTGATAAAGCCACCGCGTTAGCCCAGGTCATGACCAAACGCTTTCCCGAGGGCAGCGTCATTTCCTTCATGCTGCCAAACTGGCATGAAACCGCGATTATTTATATGGCGGCCACGCTGGCCGGCATGGTGGCACATCCCATTTTACCTTCGCTGCGCGAGCATGATTTGCGCTTCATGCTAAAGGATGTGAAATCCCGGATGATCTTCATTCCGGAACAATTCCGGCAGCATGACTATGCCGATATGCTGTCGCGCGTTGTCGAACAATTGGAAACCGCACCGGAAGTGGTGGTTGTGCGAGGCAGCGAAAACCATTTCACCGCCTATGAATCCCTGTTTCAAAACGTGACACAGCAAGCATTGCCACCGGTCGACGCCAATGCTGTGCGCATGATCATGTATACGTCTGGCACCACGGGCAACCCCAAAGGGGTAATGCACAGCCACAACTCAATTCATGCACTGATTCGACAAATCGGCAAGCACTGGCTGGTAGAACCCGGGGACAAATTTCTGGTGGCCTCGCCGATCAGTCACATTGGCGGCTCCATCTACGCATTCGAATGTCCGCTGCTGCTTGGCGCAACCGCAGTGTTGATGGAACACTGGAATGCAGACCACGCAGTGGAGCTTCTGGAATCAGAACGTTGCACCCATTTTGCTGGTGCTACGCCGTTTCTGGTGCAGACACTTGCTGCCGCACGACGCGCCGACACGCATCTTCCCGATTTGAAACTGTTCGTGTGTGGTGGCGCGTCGGTGCCATCATCCCTGATTCGCGAAGCAGATGACTATTTCGAACGCGCTGTCGTGACACGCGTTTATGGTTCCACCGAAGTGCCTGTGATGACCGTGGGCGCAACCGATGACGTTGCACACGCAGCGGAAACCGACGGTCAACCGGGCATCGCACACCTCAAACTTTCCAACTCCAGCAGCGGCACTGAAGACAGCGGCGAAGTAGTGGCAAAAGGCCCGCAAATGCTGGTTGGCTATGTGCATTCCGACGACGAAGCCAGCGTATTCGACGCCGAAGGCTATTTCCGCACAGGCGACCTGGGTCGCTGGGTGGACGAAAAATACCTCGCCATCGTAGGCCGCGCCAAAGACATCATCATCCGCCACGGTGAAAACATCGCGCCTAAAGAGGTGGAGGATCTGCTGGTCAATCACCCCGACATCGCCGAAATCGCCATTGTCGGTCTACCTGATCCGAAAACCGGAGAAAGAGCTTGCGCCGTTGTCGTGCCAAACGGACAAGCAAAACCCAAAGTCACCGACTTAGCTGAGTTCCTGACGACTCAAGGCGTGGCGAAATTCAAGTTTCCCGAACAAGTTGTTATCTGGGATGCGCTACCCAAAAACGATGCCGGCAAGGTGTTGAAACACAAGATTCGCAGCATTCTGCTCGACGCTTCTTCCTGATTCAAAGCGGCGCTCCGATTTCGGCGCGCCTTCTAACCCTGCCCTTTCTGATTCCACTTTCCTTTCTAATCCGCGCTGCGCCAGGCCCGATTTTTCATACAGACTCCTCGCCCAACATCTCACCCAAAAAGCTAATCAACAATTTTTCCTGCCTCAAAAAACGGGCAAAAAAAAGCCGGCTGCTAACCGGCAAATACAACAACTAAATCGAAAGAAGAAGAGGCTGTTAAACCACAAGATTCGGCACATCAATTTGTTTAGGCGCTGGACCGCGAAATCTCGCCGGCCCAGCGTCAAAAATGTTACTTAGCGCGCTGCTGCTTACTGCAGACGGCCAGAACGTTCCAGCAGGCCCAGCAGGTTGCCACCCATGACCTTTTTCTTCTCGGCATCGGTGTAAGCATCCAGCCGATCAATGAATTGCAGCGGGCTGGCCACGCCTTCGGGGTGCGGGTAATCGCTACCGAACAGCACTTGGTCTGCACCTACCAGCTCACGCAATCCGTCCAGAGAATCCTCATAGAACGGCGCCACATAGATATTTTCTTTGAAGCGATCGATCGGATTGTATTTGAATTCCTGTGGGAAGATTTTGTAAGCCTTGCCCATGGTTTTCAGCAATTCACCAACCCAGGCCGCACCGTTTTCGATGGTGGCCACTTTTACATCCGGGAAGCGATCGAACACGCCGTGACAGATCAGCGCAGCGCAGGTATCCGCAATAACACGCGCTGCAGGCTTCAGGATGTGCGAGAACGCGGACGGCTTGAACGGCTTGTACTCGCCGCCACCCACCCACATCTTCACGAAGCGGTCATAGCCACTGTCAGACGCATGCATGGACACGAAGATTTTAGATTCGTTGACGCGCGCCCAGAAAGGATCGAACTCTTCCAGACCGGGTGAACGGGTTCCGGCAATACCCGGCACCGGCGCAGGGCGCACCAACACAGTTTTGGCACCGTTTTTCAGGGCCCACTCCAGCTCTTTAACCGCCCAATCAATATCAGCCAGGCTGATCACAGGCGCAGTGAAGATCCGGTTTTTACGGTTGAAGCTCCACTCTTCCAGCATCCATTGGTTGAGGGAGTGCATGATGGCGGACATGGCCTTAATGTCATATTGCCCCATCCGCTCTTCAACGGCGGACACCAAGGTCGGGAACATCAGCGCGCCCGTCAGACCCTGCTCGTCCATTTCTTTCAGACGCTCTTCACCGGTACGCCAGCCATCTTTCGGCGGGATGGGATTGCCCATGGATTCACGCATGGTCAATCCGCTCTCGTTATTACCCATGTACCACTCAACCAGCTTGCCGGGAGCAGCAATCTTTCCGAAAGTCGGGTCGGGAATGTAGTCGCTGATCAAGCCACCGATTGCCAGCTTGGTCCGGCCGTTCACCTGCACGTAGGAAATGGCATTTCTATATTCTTTGGGAAGATGCCGCATCAGTGCTTCGGGCGGCTCGTAAAAATGATGGTCTGCATCGTATGTGGGGTAAGGTAAGCCAGACATATTGTCACCTTTTATCCGAATTATTAGTTTGAGTTAGAGTATCCAAGGATACTTTCATAGTCAACAACACTGTTGATTTATATCAACCGCCACTTATTTAAATTTGTAACGTATATTCAGCTACAAAGCAGCGTCAAACACTTACGCAACAAGCAAGCTGAACGACATCTGGTCCGCGTATTGCTGTGCTATCTCGCGGTTTTGACTTTAGTTTGCACCACTTTATTTTAATCATCAATGTTGTTCATTAAAAAGGCTATAATGTGCCTTTCGTAACCAGCCGCGAACCCAACCTAACCAGGTAGTCACCGCTGGGTTTATGAAACATTCCAACACTATTAAACAGCACTGTTGACTAATAATGCTTATGCAGTTTAAGCTTGGGCTAATAGTACGCCCATGCTTACGCGGAATTCGGTAGCGAAATCAAACAAGTATTGCTAGTGCTATCGACGGGCTGGTTGTGGCAAGTCAGGCAGCGATCGTCAAGAATCGATTTAATCAGAGGTGCTTTACACTATGAATTCTCAATTGGGAACTCCACTTTACTACGACCCATACGACTTTGATATCGATACCAATCCGTATCCGGTATGGAAACGGATGCGTGACGAAGCACCGCTCTATTACAACGAAGAACATGATTTTTATGCCCTGAGCCGCTACGAAGACGTAACCAAGTGCTTGCGGGAACATCATGTCTACAGCTCCGCCAGAGGCACCATCATGGAGCTGATCAAAGGCGAGTTCGAGCCACCTGCCGGCATGTTTATCTTTGAAGATCCGCCATTGCACGACATTCACCGTGATCTGCTGAGAAGGCTGTTCACCCCTCGCGTTATTGCCGCGCTGGAACCCAAGGTACGTGAATTCACCACCCAGGTTCTGGACCCGCTGGTAGACAAAGGTGGTTTCGACTTCATCACCGATTTGGGCCAGGAAATGCCAATGCGCACCATCGGCATGCTGCTGGGCATTCCCGAAGCCGACCAAACCAAAGTGCGGGATTATTCCCTGCAAGGCCTGGAGCTTGAGAAAGGCGGGCCTGCCAAAAACCTGAGCTTCCGCTTTAACAACGAAGACGGCTCACCCGTAGAAGTTAACGAACTGTTTAGCGAATATCTGGACTGGCGGGAAAAGAACCCTTCCGACGACCTGATGACGCAGCTGCTGACCTCAGAGTTCAAAGATGAGACGGGTACAGTTCGCCGCCTGAGCCGCGACGAGGTTCTGGGCTATGTTCGTCTGTTGGCTGGCGCTGGTAACGAAACCACCACCCGTCTGATTGGCTGGACCGGCAAGGTGCTGTCGGATCATCCGGACCAGCTGGCTGATCTGGCGAAAAATCCGAGCCTGATCAACAACGCCATCGACGAGATCCTGCGTTTCGAGCCACCTTCACCGGTGCAGGCGCGTTACGTCACACAGGACGTTGAGCACTACGGCCAG
>DATLII010000423.1:0-15269 GCA_035539495.1 Dongiaceae bacterium | reverse complement strand
ACGTGAGCCGCATCAGGGCATCTTCATGGTGACGGGCTACGACGAAGCCCTTGAAATCTACAATGATCCCGATCGCTTTTCCTCGTGCATGTCGACCACCGGGCCGTTTGCGGGCAACCCGATCCCATTGCAGGGACACGAAAACGAGGATATTTCCGAGCTGATTGAAGCCTATCGGGACAAAACACCGTTCAACGATCAACTGCCAACGATGGATCCGCCGACGCACACCGATCACCGGTCGTTGCTGATGGCGCTGATCACGCCGAAGCGCCTCAAGGAAAACGAGGAGTTCATGTGGGAGTTGGCCGATAAGCAGATCGACACTTTTATTGTCAATGGCGAGTGCGAAATCATGGGCGCGTTCGCCCAGCCTTTCGCTGTGCTCGTCGTCTCCGATCTGTTGGGCGTGCCAGCCGAGGACCGCGTAAAGTTTCGCAAGCAACTCATACGGCAGGAACGAGAGAGTGGCGGCACCATTGGTGGCACGGATGGTGAAGTTCACCACTCACCGCTGGAATGGCTTTACAGTACTTTTTCGGCGTATATCGAAGATCGCCGCAATAATCCCAGAGGGGATATTCTCACCGGCCTCGCGAAAGCCACCTTTCCCAATAAATCAGTGCCCACGCCGCTCGATGTCGCTCGGGTTGCCGCCAACCTGTTTGCTGCTGGGCAGGAAACCACAGTGCGACTGCTCAGCTACGCTTTCCAGATCGTGGGTGACCGCCAGGACATCCAGCAACGCCTGCGCGAGGATCGCAGTCTCATTCCTAATTTTGTTGAGGAATGTTTGCGAATTGAGGGTCCGGTCAAGGGTGACTTCCGCCTGGCGAAGAAGCCGACGAAAGTTGGCGGCGTGGACATTCCGGCCGGCAGTTTCCTGTATATCTCCAATAGTGCTGCTAATCGGGATTCCCGTAAGTTCGCAAATCCCGGCGAGTTTCAAATCGAGCGGGACAACGCTCGTTTGCATGTGGCATTTGGCCGTGGCCGCCACGCCTGTCCCGGCGCTCCTTTGGCACGGGCCGAAGCGGTGGTCAGTCTCAACCGCATGTTTGACCGCACCAGCAACATTCGCATCAGTGAGAAAGTCCATGGGACCGCCGGTGCACGACGCTATGGCTATCTGCCAACCTTCATCCTGCGCGGATTGACGCACCTTGCGCTGGAGTTCGATCCGCTTCCGCAACCAGTGAGTGGAGGTTCGAAATGAAAGTTCGCGTCGACTCGGAGTTGTGCGCTGGTTTCGGGGTCTGCCTGGGACTGGCCCCCGAGGTGTTCGAATTGCACGATGACGGCTACGCCATCGTGCTCGTCAGTGAGGTGCCGCCTGAGCTGGAGGATGCGGTGCGTGAGGCGGTCAGCCAGTGTCCGGCGAATGCGATTTCCCTCAGTGAAGACTCACTGTAGTAGGCGGGATAGCTTCGAAAAGGCGGATTAGCCACTGATGTAGCGTTCAAGAAAACGCACAACCGCCGCCGAATCAAAGCTATTGGCAATCTCGCGCAATTTCTTCGTAAATCCTGAATACTGCGCGTCCTCTTCAGCCAGGTTCTCCAGCAGCCGGTTGATGGCAGAAAAATCCCCGGTGAGTGCGAGCCGATGCAACGAGCGCAAAATCTCATTTGACGGCGGCCTTATTTCAGGCAACGGAACGCTTACTTTGTCGAGCGGGCTATCATACTTCCAATCCAGTTGCAGCAATTCACCCAGATGTCTTACCAACGCTTCCTGATCGATTGGTTTGCTAAGGAAATAATTAACGCCCGCCCGCAGCGCGTTTTGCTGGGTGTCCGGCGTTGCGCTGGCAGACGCCATAATAATGGGCATCGCGGTATCGTCGGTGCGGATACGCCGCGCGAGTTCATCCCCCCGCATGCTAGGTAGCGCGTAATCCAGGATCACCAGATCCGGTTTCCATTCCTCCATCTGCGTCAACGCGCTGGCACCATCGCTGGCTTCGTTAACGACAAAACCCAGCGAATCCAAAAATTCCAGCAGCAATTCGCGGTTCTCGGTAATGTCATCCACCACCAGCACACGCCGTGGCGAGCCAGCGTATCCGGTGGGAATGGGTGCATCGGGTTGCACAGATACTTCATCCGAGCATAACGGCACGGTAATCAGGAATCGAAAACGGCTGCCCACGCCCAATGTGCTGGTCGCCTGAATTTTTCCCTTCATCAAGCTAACCAGTTGCTGACTGATATCCAGCCCCAATCCAGATCCGCCAACCCTGCGTTCAATGTCGCCTACCTGTTCAAAAGAATTGAAGGCGATTTTGAGATCGTCTTCTGACATGCCGACGCCGGAATCGGTGACTTCAAAATACAGGTCGGTATGGCCGGGCGTGGCTGCGATGGCGTTCACCGTCAATCGCACGCTGCCGGCGTCGGTAAATTTAATGGCGTTGCTCAGAAGATTCAGTAGCACTTGTCGCAGGCGTTGATCATCGACCAGTACGGCATCGGGCAATTCAGGATCCGGCGAGTAGTAAAGTTCCAGGCCTTTTTGTGCGGCGCGCACACTTACCATGTCGATGATGTCTTTCAGAAATCGTGGCAGTTGAACCGGGCGTGGCGCCAATGTGATTTTACCAGCGTCAATTTTTGACAGATCCAGTATGTCGCTGATCAGCGCCAGCAATTGCTGGCCGCTTTGTTGAATGGCGATTACGCCCTTGCGCTGCCGCTCGGGCAGATCCAGTGTGCGTTTGAGCATCTGCGCATAGCCCACGATCACGTTCAGGGGTGTGCGCAGTTCGTGGCTGACGTTGGTCAGGAAGGTACCTTTGGCCTGATTGGCGATTTCTGCCTGTTCTTTGGCATGCAGCGATTCCTGATTCGATATCAGTAGTTGCTGATTCACTTTTTCCAGTTGGGAAGGGCTGGGAATCTGTAACGCCATCGGTACCAGCTTCACCAGCAAAATGGCGGTGATGACGGACGCAGCGGCGGTAATCGCCTTGATGACACCCATGAACCAGTACGAAGGATTCCAGATAACCCAGATCTCGGTGATATGCGTAGCGCCGCACGCCAGAATGAAGACACCAAACGCCATCAGCATCCAGTCGAACGGTATGTCGCGCCGCTTGCGGACGAAGTAAATCAAGGTGAAGGGGATCGTCATGTAGGCAAGTGCAATGAGGCTGTCTGAGATCACGTTGAGCCAGAGCAGCTCGGGCTTCCACAGATAGCAATGCCCGTGAGGCATAAAACCATTACTGCTGAAATACTCAGTGAAGGAGCTCATGCCTGATCTCTCCGTTGATATATGCAGGTTTCCACCATGAATGCCATTAAGAATATGTAGGCCGCGGCGTTTACGCCATAACAGACACGGCAATTGCGCATGCCTGTATAATTGGGCCAGCCTCAATGTCAGCGGGCTAAAGCAAGGACACCATGAGCAACGATTTCACAAGCCAAGACCCGGACCTGTTACGCCGCCTCCTTCGCGCCAAGGACCGCATGGACGCCGCCTTCCACGAAGACTGGCCCATCAAACGCCTGGCCAGCGTGAGTCATGTATCGGAAGCCCACTTCGCCCGCTCATTTGCCGAAGCCTTCGGCGTTCCCCCGCACCGCTACCTGCTGACCCGCCGCATCGAACGCGCCGTCGCCCTGTTGCGTGAAACCGATCTACCCATCACCGACATCGCCTTCCAAACCGGCTGGCGCAGCCTGGGCACCTTCGGGCGCGTTTTCCGCGATATCACCGGCGAAACCCCAAGCATAATCCGTAAGCGCGCCAGGGCCGAGGCAGGTGAACCCGGCAGTGTTCCCGCCTGCATCCTGCAAGCCGCGCAACGACCGGATCTCAAAATGTCAGTTTTGGAGAAGCGACGCCGTTCTGCGGTCGATATAAAGGAGGCCCAACCAAAGGAGGTTTGATATGAGTCAATCGGTTCAGGTAGTGGGTATTTATGTGCGGGATCAGGACGAGGCGCTCGCGTTCTATGTGGATAAACTCGGCTTTCGCGTGCATACAGATGTGCGTAACGGCGACTATCGCTGGCTGACGATTCAGGCGCCGGATCAGCCTGGGTTTCAGCTGGGTCTGTACGTGCCAGGGCCGCCCATACACGACGCAGCCACCGCGCAAACATTGAAAGCGATGGTCGCCAAAGGCGCCATGCCGCCCCTGGTGCTGGCCGTGGACGATTGCCGCGCCGCTTATGACCGGTTGCTGGGCCTGGGTGTGGAATTCACGCAGGAACCCACTGATCGTTATGGCAATGTGGATGCCGGTTTCCGTGATCCGTCGGGCAATGGGTGGAAGATGATTGAAGAGCGTCGGTAGGACGCAGCCGCCTATTTTTCGAGCCGTTGGGTGTTTTGCTTCCGCCACGCTGAAGGTGTTGTACCGGTCCAGCTTTTGAAGGCGTGTGTAAAAGAACTTTGTTGGCCGAAGCCCAATAGCAGAGCGATTTCGGAGAGGCCATAGCGGCGGTTGAGTAGGTAATTTTCTGCCAACTGCCGCCGTGTTTCCGCCAGCAGATCCCGGAAAGAATGTTTACTCTCGGTGAGTTGCCGATGCAGCGTACGTGAGGAGATGTACATGCATTCGGCTACACGCTCTTGGGTGGGCTCACCCTCGGGCAGAAGAGCCATAATGTGACGGCGCACAGTGCCCACAAGGGGATCTTCATCAGGCAGAGAAGCCAACACCTCATCGACTTGCTTTTCGAACACAGCGCTTAGCGCGGCATTGGGTTGAGCGGTAGGTTGAGAGAAAATAGATGCGTCCGCTTGTATCCACGTAGTTTTCTCTTGGTAGTGAACAGGGCAACCGAGGAAGCCTTCCAATTCGTCGGACTTTTTCTGCTTTCCATTCATCATGCCTACCGCAATAGGCTTTAGCGGTTGGCCAGTGATTACGCGTGCAAACTGAATGGTTGCCGTAATGGCAAAAGACTCTTCCTGAAAATCCGGCTCCCCATCGTCGAGTTGCCATGCGATACGCATTTCGTTGCCCATTGTTAATGGAGTAACTTCCTGCAGCTTAAAAAACAGCATCCGGAAGTGCCACGCGCGTTGCAACACGTGGCCGAAGTTTTCGCAATGGTGAAGCAGATAGCCCAGCATGCCAAAGCGATGCGGGGCGATGGTCGCTCCAAAATGCACGCCCAGATCGGGATCGGCCAAGTGCTCGGCAGCCAGGTTCAGTTTGCTGCGCCAGGTCGTCATCGGGATAAACGACAGCTCGTCATAACCTGGAACGGGGCCCAATACCGACGAATCCTTGCCATGGCTGCGCAGGTAGTCGTGCAGCCACAGCAGATAGTGGGTTGAAATGCGCGGTTGAGTCATGTGTTTCAGTGATCGTGCATGTTGACGGAAATAAGCAAAACTGTGACGGATATTAGCAATACGCTCTATGGCAGTCGATGCGAATATGAATAACAACTTCGTTCGAGAAAGCGGATCGGCTAATGGTGTGTTGTATTGCGCTAGGCATCGTTGCGGTATGTGTACGGGCGCTGTGGCGATCGATAACGCTGCAAGGCAAACCGACGCTGATTCCATTTGCACCACCCGCCTTTCGTCCTGCGCCAGGGCAAGCATGTGTGTCGAAAGATTCATTGTTTCCTGACGATTTTATGGCGCGTCGCTCATATGCCTTTCGCATGAGGCACCTGTTGACTGGTGCGATGATGGTGATCATTTGCGTGGGAATATATGAATGGATGGCAAGCCGACCTGAGGCGCTTCAATTAAGTGAGCTGTCATCGATTACGTGCGGCCAGATAGATTCACTGGATATAGCGCTATTTATCCTGAAAGAGCAGTTTCCGCTTCCTGGCGGTTGACTATTTTTAATTGCTATTAAGGCGTGGCTTTGATGTTACCTGTGGGTGAACTGACCGACGAAGATTTGGCAATACAACGCTATTTGCTGGATTTGGTTTTACAGCCCCTCGACCGATGGGATGGCTTCGATCAGATCGAGCAGCTAGGCGGTTCGGCACTGCGTTATCAACTCAACAGCATCAGCTACGCGCTGGCGTTGGCACAATTCAACTTTACGCCGGCGTTCGCTGGATATATTGCCGAAGCACAACGGAATGCCATTCTGAAGATGGCTGACCGTAAGGTGTGGGGTTACTGGGCCATTGAAAACCTGATGGGCTATGGCCGTTGGGAGCCAGATCCCATTGTTTGGAACAATGTCATGTACACGGCGTACTTGGGTGTCATGATCGGGTTGTATGAAACCTTGAATGATGATGCTGTTTTCAGCCAGCCTGATGCCTTTTCCTTACGCTGGAATCAACGGCTCAACTATTCCTATCATTTTGCAAGCATTGCAGAAGCTATTCGTCGCAATATGAGGAAGCGGCCAGGCTGCCCGCAGTATCCCTGCGAGCCCCATCTTATTTATCCGCTTTGTAATACTTTCGCCTTCAATACATTGCTGATGCACGATCGTTTGCATCGCACTGACATGACGGGTGACTTGGTTGAGCGGGTGCGGGAAAGCTACGGGCGGGATGGATGGATACGGCCAGACGGCCGCTTTGTTGCCGGCAGGCTGGAAAAATTCAAGCTACCTATTTTGCCAGCGTCCGTTGCCTACGATGCCGCAATGACGTATTGGCTGCATGCAGCGATGCCTGATGTGGCGCGTAGTACGTGGGAGATGTTGAGTCATCGTTTTCTGCAGGAAGCTAACGGACGCCTGACAATGAAAGGGCGCTGGTGGGACAAAATGGATGTTGGCAATTACAAACGTGCCCGCGGTTACACATTTACTTATGCGATGCTGGCTCATACCGCCCGAGAAATGGGGGATGAGCACTCTGCACTGATTGTTGAGCATGAGGTGGAGCAGCTTAATGAAGTAATGCGGCAGCATGGTGCTCGGCGCTTTGCAGGCGTTTCCGTGATGGGGAACGGCATTTATGCGATGGCCCGTTTCGGGCGAGCGTCGAGTATGCATGATCTGATATTGGGAAACGTTCCTGACGCCTGGAAGCAAGGTCCCCGCTTGGGGCAGGTCGCTTATCCCGATGTTCTGGTAGCCCGCGCTGTGACGGATGGCAAAAAGCTGCAACTGATCTTGAAGCCCGGTAGGGGACCCGTTAGAACCACTTTGGCTATCGAGCGGCTTTTGCCTTTGCAATCCTATAGGGTGACAGGCGCAAGCGTTGATAGGCTTGTAGCGGATATTGAGGGGCACGCTCTACTGGAAGTCATCCTTGAGGGAAGGACAGAGGTATTTTTAGGCCCAATATCTCCCCCCCAAGCTTGTGAGTCCAGTTGCTAAAGGCGGAATGCCGCCCCTGGCGCTGGCCGTAAGCGATTGCATAACCCTGAACCAGCAAGGCATTCGGACGGAACTGCATTCCTTGCATCGACGCTTGTAAAAGTTGCGCGCATTTCGTCCGAAATCCACCACTACCCCAGCCTACAGCCACCATTTTGGGCCGGCATGATGTTTGCTGTCTGGCTGGAGGCCTGCCATTTGGCAAGCCGGCGCTGTAGCGGGGATTTGATATGGAAACCTATTCGTTTAACTCAGCAGACTATCGCGTAGCAGGCGGTCGAGCAGTAGACAATCGAGCAGCAGACTATCGAATCCATGATTGGCCGAAGCGGCCTTTTCGCATGGAAACCTTGCGGGTGCATGGTCGGCCACGACAGCAATCCGACGGCCTTTGGTGGGTGCGTGGCGTGCTATTCGACAATCCTGGCCGAATCGTGGTGGACGCCGGCTTCCGCGATCTCGGCCAGCCGGCGGTTGAGCTGTATTACCGCAACCTGGAGTTCCTGAAACAGCAATCGGAGCAGGTACGAAAGGCTATTCGGAGTGAAATGCGCCAATTGCTGGTCGACACGCAACTGACCGACAGCGAGCGAGCACAGGCCTGCAAGCGGTTGCTGCACGAGCTGGATGAATTCGGTTGCTACGGCAACCACACTGAAGTTCGTGCGCTGAGCAGAAAATTGTTGGATTACTTCAAGTTGCATTACCGTTTCGAAAGACGATACGGCTGACGCTTCCCGCCGTTCAGCACATCCTCCGTATTGGGTTAAAGTGGCCCCGTCCCTTTACCATCACGGAGCAACTGCGCATGCAAACCATACTGGGCGCCAACGGCCAAATTGGACGCGAGCTGGCTATTCAGTTGAATCATGACTTTACTCGCGATATTCGGCTGGTCAGCCGGCGGCCGGAAAAGGTCAATGCGACGGATCAATTGCTCAGCGCGGATTTGCTGGATGCGGCGCAGACATTGCGTGCGGTGGAAGGGTCAGACATCGTCTATCTGACCGCCGGCCTGCCTATGGATACGCAACTGTGGGTGGCCCAATGGCCTGTCATCATGCGCAATGTCATTGATGCCTGCGCGACGCACAATGCGCGGCTGGTATTCTTCGACAACACGTACATGTATCCGCAAACCGGTCAGCCCCAGACCGAAGATACGGCGTTTCAGCCCTATGGCGAGAAAGGCAAAGTGCGGGGCGCGATTACGCAGGAATTACTTAATGCTATGCAGGAAGGTAGGGTGCAGGCCCTGATCTGCCGGGCACCTGAATTCTACGGGCCCGCGAAAACCCAGAGTATTACCAACACCCTTGTGATCGATAATCTGAAGTTGGGGAAAGCGGCGAAAGTCTTTCTGCGCGATGATACGCTGCGGTCGCTGATTTACACCCCGGATGCCAGCCGCGCCATGGCGTTGCTGGGCAATACGCCCGACGCCTTCAATCAGACCTGGCACTTACCCTGTGACGATAATCGCCTGACTTACCGGCAATTCATCGAGCTGGCGGCCGAGATTTTTGGAGTTGAGCCAAACTACACAATTCTGAAGAAGTGGCAGTTGAAGCTGGCGGGACTCGTGAATAAAACGGCGCGCGATGCTGCGGAACTGTTGCCCCGGTATGGGGTGGATAACATTTTTGTGTCAGATAAATTCAAAGAGCGTTTTCCTGATTTTCAGGTTACCTCGTTTCGTGAAGGTTTGAGCGCGCTTGCGCGGGAAGCGGCGCATTAGTGACTTTGGGACTCAGGGCTGGAAAGGGGCGTTGAATCGGTTCATCATCATCTCGGAAATTAGATGGCTATTATAAAAAGGAAATGTAAATGACCGATCTGATTATCACCACCTTCGACTGGGTTCCCGAAATGCCACGGGGCTATGTACGTGACTTGCGTATACGCTGGGCACTGGAGGAAGCGGGGTTGCCCTACCGCGTTGAGAGCGTGCCGTTTCGTGATCGAAAAGCCGAACATTTTGCACATCAGCCATTTGGGCAAGTGCCCTGGTTGACCGATGGCGATATCACGCTGTTCGAGAGCGGCGCCATTCTGCTGCATTTGGGTAACCGCAGCGAAGCATTAATGCCGACCGATGCGAGAGGTCGTGCAAAGGCGCTGGAATGGGTGTTCGCGGCGCTCAATTCAGTGGAGATGGCGAGCCTGCCAATGTTTATCTTGATGTTCATCGGTGACAAAGGCGATACAGCGGCGTGGAAACGGTTTGACGAATTTCTCAAATCCCGGCTTAAGAACCTGGAGCCGGTGTTGGCAAACGGTGAATGGTTGGCGGGGGCTTTCTCTGTCGCCGATATTCTAATGGCAGATGTGTTGCGTCTTGTCGGTCGATTCAATTGGTGTGAAGAATTTCCGGCCTGCCGTGACTATGTTGCACGCGCCACGGCCCGGCCGGCATTTGTGAAGGCGCATGCCGATCAGATGGCGCATTTCGCTGCGGCGGATTAATGGGGGGATAAATGGCAAGTGCAGAATTAGAAGTCCGAATTTCAATTCGAGACCGATACAGTGCCTACAGTGATGCTGTCTTTCAGCAAGACAACGAAGCATGGCTCGCCTGTTGGAGTGAAGGTGGTGTGTGGGCAATATTCGGCAAGGAAATCACCGGAAAAGAAGCGCTGCGCAAACAGTGGGCCGAGACGTGGAAAACGATCGACAGAATGGCATTCTTTTGCGAGGTTGGCGCTATCGAAATAGACGGGTCTAGGGCGAGCGTCCGCTCCTACTGCCATGAAATCGTGTCATTAAAGGAAGGAAAGCTATTGAAGGTGATCGCCCAGTATAGTGATGAGCTGGTAAAAGAAGGCGGGGTCTGGGTTTTTTCCAGACGGGTTTATTCGGTATTGATGCGTGAGTGAAATGCAGAAAGTAGTGGTGTTGGTTGATGTGCAAAACGTGTACTACACAACCCGGCAAGCCTTTGGGCGCAACTTTGATTACAACAAATTCTGGTCGGTGGTTACTGAGGGAAGGCAGGTCGTTAAAGCGATCGCCTATGCGATCGACCGAGGCGACAAGAAGCAAAGAGAATTCCAGAATATATTGCGCGCCATTGGTTTTGAGGTAAGGCTGAAGCCGTTTATACAAAGGTCGGACGGTTCTGCCAAAGGTGATTGGGATGTCGGGATTACCATCGATGCCATGGAGTATTCCGATGGCGCAGATGTTGTGGCGCTGGTATCAGGCGATGGCGATTTTGATCTTCTGGTCGATAAGTTGCGGGACGGAAAAGGTAAGTTTGTCGAGGTGTATGGGGTCGCGAGTTTGACGGCGTCGTCGTTGATCAGGGCCGCCAGCAAGTTTATTCCTATCGAGAATGATCTTCTATTGAATTAGGAGTGTGTGACGACAAAATTTTGCTGACCACGGACCGGCGTTGCTCGCCGGTCTATCCGCGCCGGTCTATATAAGCCGGCTCATTGAACCGGCGCGAATCCACTATTGAATCTCGCACTTATTCCCATTCCGGAGATAGGGGCTGTTGCATTCCCAATCATTCCCGCTGTAGTTGAGATGGGCATTGGTTGGAAGGGTAATGAGTAGACAACCGCTCTCTGTTTTTGCGAATCCTCGATCACATCGCCAGCTGTCGCCATTGTTGTCGAGAAAGGCATTTTGAGGAATTACGATCTGGATACATTGGTTGTGTGATTTGCGATAGCCGCGCTCACAGTTCCAATCACCACCGAATTGTTCTAGATAGGCATTTTCAGGCATGGCCAACGCCTTGCAGGAATCCGCCGTTTCGATATAACCCCGAAAGCATTTCCAGCCCTTGTCGTCGCTAGGTTCGGTGGCGTAGGCGTTGTCCGGTATCTGGATTTTGGCGCAGATTTCGCCTTTGGCCCGAAAGCCAGGATTGCATCTCCAGCCGGGCCCATAATTTGATTCTGTTAGCGAGGCATTGACCGGGATCGGAATTTTGATGCAGCGGCTGGAATTACCCGATTCACGTTTGTCAGGTCGATATCCCCGGTTACATTCCCATCCTGTTCCGTAGGTGGACTCGGTCAGGTAACCATTTTCCGGCACTGCAATTTTTTCGCAGGCTTCGTTCTTTTTGAGATAGCCGCGATCACATACCCATCGATTGCCGATGGAGTCCAAATAGGAGTTCTGCGGAAGCGCTATCTTCACGCATTCGTTTTCCGCTTTTTCAAACCCGTATTCGCAAGACCAGC
This sequence comes from Dongiaceae bacterium, assembly GCA_035539495.1. Classification (GTDB taxonomy): domain Bacteria; phylum Pseudomonadota; class Gammaproteobacteria; order Pseudomonadales; family Ketobacteraceae; genus Ch67. The sequence continues at coordinate 3,795 of DATLII010000423.1, read as the reverse complement.
TATTGCCGTAACGATTTTTGTACGCATTTTGAGGGACGCTGCTCGTCGACGCGATGGTGGTAATCTCGGCGTGACCGGTTAGCGGCGCGCCGGCCATCAGCGCTAACAGAATAAAAGGGATGAACATCTTGCATTTCATGATAATCAGCCAGTCGCCTTTGCGACCCAAATAGATAACGTGAGGACTAAATAACGATTACAACCGCAAACTAAGGCGGACAGACAAAAATGTAGGAAGGGAAAGTGGGCAGGTAGTGAATCTACGCTAGCACAAAACGGACGGAATGTATTCATTTATATCGGCTCGTTGAACGTTACCTCGGAGCTGAGTCTCGGGGTCATGGGGTGTAACCATCAACCTCGTAATTTGATGAGAGTTAATGTAGTCGGAATGGGTGGTTGATAAGCATCGTTGCGCAGAGATCCTTTACGAATACAGCGCGTTATCTGCTAAACCCTTCTTGAAATTCTGTCCGCAATAGCACGGCGTTGCATATCGTTCAGTTGTTTGAAGTATCCAAATCGTGCAGCTCCCAGAACCAGAAACTAGCATCGGATTGCATGGCGAAAGCATACAATGTACTACATTGGTGTTTTTAAACGTTCGAGGTAATCATGAAAGTCCTGCGCAATGTCGTCAATTTGAGAGAAGAGCGAATCGCATCGTTTGAATTGCGAGGAACGCCCATTTCTCCAGGATATGCGCAAGGCTTGGTGCATAAGCAGCACGACTTGATTTCGGGTATGGATGACTTTCGGGTGGACTCACTTGTCAATGCCGAGGAGGAACTCGGTCGACTTGACCGAGCCACCGCTAAGATATCCATTGATCTGCTGGCTCTCGCCGCTCGCGTGGATCGAGAGATTGATTCACGTTTGGCTGAGGTTTTCGGTGCACACAACTTGATTTTGAATGATCACGTGTTGAGGCAGGAGCTAAAAACCGAAATAGCGGAGAACCTGGTTACGGCGGGCAGCGCGGTTAAGAGCGTCTTTCAGCGATGGGAGAGGCGGTTTCTTTTAATGGAATCTGCTATTGCGAAAGAAAAGGGCGATGATATTCGTGACCTGTCAATACGTTTACGTAGCGCGTTGTCCGGCATCACTGCCCACCCGCTTGAGAGTATCCCTGAAAACTGCATCCTGGTTACTCAACGTCTGTTGCCATCCGATACCATCTATTTGAATGCACGTTCCACGGCTGCAGTACTACTGGAATATGGCACGATGGGTTCGCACGCCGCACTCTTCGCGCGGCAAATGGGAATTCCCTGCATTTCGGGCATTCGCGACATTCAAAATCAGCTCACAACTGGAATGCTGGTTTTAGTGGACGCATTCGAGGGGGAGGTATCGGTCAATCCCAGTCAGAAAGTAGTGGCCCGGTTTCATAAACTAGCGAAGCAGAACAGTTCAACGCTGATGATCGCGAAGGCACGCGCGGCGGAACCTGCCATTACACAGGACAATGTGTCCATCAAAGTGAATGCCAACGTCGGCAGTAGTGAAGATTCGTATAAAGCCGTCGAATCGGGTGCAGACGGGGTCGGTCTTTATAGATTGGAGCAGTTCTATATAGGGCGTTTGTTGCCGCCGAGCTGTGACGAAATTAGAGACGAGATGCGTCACACGCTTGCTCCCTTCAGCGGGAAGTCGGTGTGTATCCGCCTTTTGGATCTCGGTTCGGACAAGCAGCTGCCTTTTATAGGCTTTATGTCGGAAAGCAATCCGGCTTTGGGACGGCGGGGAATTAGACTGATGCGCCGGTATCCCGAATTGCTCAACACACAAATACGCGCCATTTTGCAGTTGATGAATGAATTTGATGTGCAGATTCTTGTGCCCATGGTTACAACTGCGGATGACATGCGATTTGTGAGAGAAGTATTGGAAGGGGAGTGCTACCAGGCTCAATTGTTGCCGCCTCCGCTGGGGGCCATGATTGAAACGCCAGCGGCTGCGCTTGCAGCAAAATCAATCGCGGCTTATTCGGATTTTATGAGTTTTGGTACGAATGATTTAACGCAGTATACCTTCGCTGCCGACAGAGAGAACGCGGAAGTGGGTGACTACTACAATGATACATCGGATGTGATATTTCGCCTTTTGAGTCTTGTTCACGCCGATATACCCACTATGCCTTTATCGATTTGTGGCGAATTGGCGAGCCGCGCCAAGTTCATCCCAAGACTTCTGCAGTGTGGAATCGGCGCGCTGAGTGTGGCGCCTCCGCTCATCCCTGCCATCAAGGAAACCATCCGCCATATCAAAGTGTTGGCCCCTTATGAAAAGTAACAGTTGAAAACTCAATTTGTTTTCATACCTCGCGGCGCGCTGTTGAGGCGCGCCATTGAAGTTGGAAGGAGTTGAAATGAGTTGAAAGGCTAGGCGTTGGCCACAGACTTTTCGGACGCCACTTTAATATCCTCGGCGCCGGCGCGCTTATAGATTTCCTCAACAGCTTTCTTCTCCTCAGAGGTATCGGTATGCACGGCGATCAGCACATTTCCACTCTTTATCTTGCCGTCGTAATGTTTGGCTTCGTATTCCGGGATGCCCATGCCGACGAGCGCGCCGGTGATTCCGCCTGCAGCACCGCCAACCGCAGCGCCACCGAGGGCTGCCATGATTGGCCCCGCGGCGATAAAAGGGCCGACACCGGGAATAGCCAGTGAGCCAATGCCCGCCAGCCAGCCCAGAACAGCGCCTACGCCCATTCCGGTGACGGTGCCAGCGGTGGCGCCTTCCGGTAGTTTTGTGTGTTGTTCATGCGCGAAATCGCGGGTTCCAGACGTGTCGGGTAGCAGTGCCGAAATCGCGCCGCTGGCAAAACCGACACTTCTGAGTTGGTCTACGATGGTTTCCGCTTGTTCGCGGCTGGTGGCGATACAGTAAATTGCATTTTTCATTTGAAGCTCCTTGGGACGATGGTTAGGGCGTTTTTATGTCCAATTGGTTGTCAATACTGGAAACACCCGCAACGGCTTGTGCAAGTGATTCGACTTTGGCTTTTTCTGCAGCGGTATTGACCGGTCCTCGCAATGTGACGACGCCGTTCTGAACGATGATTTTTACGTTGTGCGCAGTGATCGACAAGGAATCGTCATCAACGATTGTTTGCCGGACTGCCGCCAGCAGATTACGATCGCCGTCGGGATTTTTTTGGTCCTGCTCCGTTGGATTCATTCCTTCTCTGTCGCGTTTATTGATTCCTGTGTTGTCAAAGTCGTGCGCTTCCTGCCCTTGCATGGCAGAGCCTGTGACATGTTTGTTGGTCGGTTGATCTTCTGCCGCTGCGCTCATACAGAACAGTGCCAGCGTCAAGCCAGCAACCTTCAAAATATTTTCCATCGTGTTTCTCCTTTCCAATTGGTGCTTTTATTCGCTATTCGATCGAATTTAGTCAAACCCAACAAAGGGAATGCATAATGTCGTCCAACAATGGATTTGGATTGAATAAGTAAGAAGATCGCCAGAAATGGGATCGAGAAGAGGTGTTTTCGTATTTATATTGGCCAGAATGCGCCGCTGCGCGTTTGTCAGGCGGTGCTAATTACATTGTCGTCGGTAAATGTTGCGTCTTCATTCGCCGTGACGTTGCTTGTTCAATTTTAGTTTCGGTGCTTTCTGTGCGATGGGATGGAAGCTTTTTACTCTACTTCTGCATGTAAAGTAGTTATTCGAAAATTGTGCGAGCAAAAGCAATGGATGCCCGCTTTTGCTCGCCGCTTTCAGGTAAAAGTGAGTTGCGAAAAACAGTTCCGGCACGTTTTATCTTCACGGCTGCGCTTCGGG
>DATLII010000422.1:0-4083 GCA_035539495.1 Dongiaceae bacterium | reverse complement strand
CACTGCGTTTCGGCGAGGAAGAGCCACCGCGACGCCCCTTGCGAGTGGCGCTCATGTTACTGGGATCCATAGTGCTGCTGCTGGTGTTGGCCGGCCAGTACGTCTATTTCAATCTCGACCAGGTATCGCGCAACCCCAGCCTGCGGCCCTGGCTGGAGCTGGTATGCCAGCAAGCGGGCTGCCGTCTGCCCATTCAAAGCGACCTTAGCCAGATCGCCGGCTCCAATCTCGTCGTGCGCTCCCACCCCCATGAACGCAGCGCTCTGGTGGTGGACGCCATCATCAAAAACAACGCGACATTCGAGCAGCCATTCCCGGTGGTGGTGCTGACATTCGAAGACATCAATAACAATGTGCTGGCCAGCCGGCGCTTCCAACCCACCGAATATATCCACGACAGCGCCATCGACATCCAGCGCATGCCACCCAATACGCCGATTCACCTGACTCTGGAAATCGTCGATCCGGGCAAAAATGCCGTCAATTACCAGCTGCAATTTGCCCCTGTCGGCAGCCCCGAATAGCCAGATTGTAGATTTTTGACGCAATATCGGCCGACGACTGTACGAACATTCGGCGACAGTCGGGTTTTTTTACAAAACCACTTAAAACCCTGTTTATTCCGTCGATTCTTCCCGCTATGATAGCTCGATCTTTAAGCACGGCTGAATATCATTAGGCGTTTTATTGATCGGGAGTTCGTATGTCCCCTCGAATCGGTCCCTTTACTTTAAAAAGCCCAGTGATTCTTGCACCCATGGCCGGCGTCACCGACCAGCCTTTCCGCCTTCTATGCATGCGTCTCGGCGCCGGCATGGTGGTAGCAGAAATGCTGACCAGCGATACCAGCCTGTGGCATTCCCGCAAATCCAGCCTGCGTCTGATCCATCATGATGAACCGGAACCGCGCTCGGTGCAGATTGCCGGCAGCGAACCGGAGATGATGGCAGAAGCTGCCAGACTCTGCGTGGCAAGGGGCGCCCAGATCGTTGATATCAACATGGGTTGCCCGGCCAAGAAAGTCTGCAAAAAGGCTGCGGGTTCCGCTCTGCTCAAAGATGAAGTACTGGTCAGATCCATTTTGGAAGCCGTCGTGGCCGCCGTGGATGTACCAGTCACCCTGAAGATTCGTACCGGCTGGTCTCCCGATCAACGCAACGGCATTACCATTGCGCGCATCGCCGAAGACTCGGGCATTCAGGCACTGGCAGTTCATGGACGAACACGCGCCTGCGGATTCAAGGGCGAGGTGGAGTACGACACCATTGCACAGATCAAGGAAGCGATCAGTATCCCGGTCTTCGCCAATGGCGACATTACCACTCCTCTGCAAGCAGTTCAGATCCTCCGCAGCACCGGCGCCGATGGCATTATGATCGGGCGGGCAGCACAGGGTAATCCCTGGATCTTTCGAGAGATCGCCCACCACCTCGAGTCGGGGGAAACGCTTCCAGCACCGACGTATGCGGAAATGAAGGCAATTACGGTGGAGCATCTGCACCGGCTTCATGCCTACTACGGCGAGCATATTGGCGTACGTATAGCCAGAAAACACCTGGGCTGGTATGTACAACATTTGCCGTTGGGAGCACAATTCAGGTCACGTTTTAACACGCTTGACACAGCAGCAGATCAACTCGCCAGTGCTCAGGACTATTTTGAGCAGCTAATCGAGGGAGAGGTAATGGCGGCATGAACGAAGCAAACTATCAAGACGACGACGCAACCTACGCAAGCAACGCTACCTCAGCCAGCAGTGCCGAACTGAAGCAGCATCTGGTGACGCCGGTTGAGCAGGGCAACCAGACCATTCGTGACAACGTCCACAAGGCATTGCGCAATTACTTTGCCCACCTGGACGGCCAACCGGTCACGGATGTGTATGGCATGGTGCTTTCAGAAGTAGAGGCACCCCTGCTGGAAACCGTTATGGAGTACACCAGGGGCAATCAGACCAAGGCATCCATTCTGCTTGGACTGAACCGCGGCACCCTGCGTAAGAAGCTGAAAACCTACGGACTGATCTGATCAGTCTGGCGGCAACAGCGGCCCGTCCCGCTCAGTGGGGATGCCGCTGTTGATGCTCAGCGCAAGGAGGCGACTGAACACCGCCCTGGTGTTTTTCCCGCCTGCGTCTTAAATCCGGCCCCGATTCCGACTACAATGGCGCCCCTCGCCGGCGGCCATAGCCCTGCGCGAACCATCCAATCCAGTATCACGCAGCAGACCGTCATCATGAGCCAACCCATCCAACGCGCCCTGATCAGTGTTTCCGATAAAACCGGCATCGTCGACTTCGCCCGCGCCTTGAGCGCCCTGGGTGTAGAAATCCTTTCCACTGGCGGCACTTACAAGCTGCTGCGGGAGCAAGGGGTGAACGCGGTGGAAGTCTCCGACTACACCGGATTCCCGGAGATGATGGATGGCAGGGTGAAGACCCTGCACCCCAAGGTGCACGGCGGCATCCTGGGCCGACGCGATGTGGATGGCCCTGTGATGGCGGAGCACGGCATCACCTCCATCGACTTGGTGGCCGTGAATCTGTACCCCTTCGAGCAGACCGTGGCCAAGCCTGATTGCGATCTGGACACTGCCATCGAGAATATCGATATCGGCGGCCCGACCATGGTGCGCTCCTCTGCCAAGAACCATAAGTGGGTGACCATTGTGGTGAACGCCTCCGATTACGGCCGGGTGCTGGAGGAAATGAAGGCCAACCGCAACACGGTGAGCGATCGTACTCGCTTCGAGCTGGCGCTGGCGGCATTCGAACACACCGCAAAATACGATGGAATGATCGCCAATTACCTGGGCACTCTGCAGGCTGATGGCAGCAAGGCCACATTCCCCCGCACGTTCAATGTTCAGTTCGAGAAAGTGCAAGAGATGCGCTACGGCGAGAACCCGCATCAGCGCGCAGCTTTCTACAAAGAAGCCAAACCGGCCGAGCCAAGCGTAAGCACCGCTCGCGTTCTGCAAGGCAAGGAATTGTCGTTCAACAACGTGGCGGATACGGATGCTGCGCTGGAGTGTGTGAAATCGTTCGTTGAACCGGCTTGCGTGATCGTGAAGCACGCAAATCCCTGTGGCGTGGCCATCGGTAAGGACATTCACGAAGCATATCTGCGCGCGTTCCAGACCGATCCCACTTCGGCATTTGGCGGCATCATCGCCTTCAACAAACCTTTGGATGAAGTGACCGCTCGCGCGATTGTCGACAAGCAGTTTGTGGAAGTGATCATTGCGCCGGGCGCCAGCGAGAAAGCGATCGCTATCGTCGGCGAGAAGAAAAATGTGCGTCTGCTGGTGTGCGATCAGTGGGGCAAGCGTGTCGACGGTTTCGATTACAAGCGTGTGAACGGCGGTTTGCTGGTGCAGGACCGCGACAATGGCATGATCACGCAAGCGGATCTGAAAGTGGTGACGAAACGTGCGCCGTCTGCTGATGAAATGCGCGACCTGATGTTCTGCTGGCAGGTGGCGAAGTTTGTGAAATCCAATGCGATTGTCTATTCAAAAAATCTGCAGACGATCGGTATTGGTGCAGGCCAGATGAGCCGGGTGTACAGTGCGAAGATCGCCGGTATCAAGGCTGAAGACGAAGGCTTGGTGGTACCAGGCTCGGTGATGGCGTCGGATGCGTTTTTCCCGTTCCGTGATGGTATTGATGCGGCGGCGAAGGCGGGCATTCGTGCGGTGATTCAGCCGGGCGGTTCGATTCGCGATGAGGAAGTGATCGCGGCGGCGGACGAGGCGGATATCGCGATGGTGTTTACTGGGATGCGGCATTTCCGGCACTGATTTTAATTAGTTCGGGCAGTTTCTTCGTAGTCCGCTCCGGGTGTTCAATACAGTTCGGTGCGAGCGCAGGACCGGGTCATAGGGTTCAAGGCACGCCACAAGTACATCCCTGTAGGCTCGACAGCGGCCATCCATGGCCGCTGACGTCCTTGAACCCTATGACCCAATCCTGCTTGTCAGACATTGTGCCAACTTCTGGAAGTACTCTCTCTGACCAGAAGAGAAAATCGAGCTTTACTGTGGCACGTAGCTCCGTTGGTCCGCGGTTGGTTTTCCGGAACG
>DATLII010000421.1:0-2785 GCA_035539495.1 Dongiaceae bacterium | reverse complement strand
GCCTGAGTCGCCCGGTTGCTATCGATAGCGGTAATCGCAGAACAGGTCTGATTGGCTTTTTTCAGTTGCGTGCCGCGACGGTCCAGATCAGCCTGCGCTGTCTGCAATTGACGGTCCTTGGTCGCGACAGCCGCTGTCAGTTGACCAACACACTGTGTTCCCTTGGCCACCCGGCTATCCAGAGCCTTCTGCTCAGGCACTGCGGCGCCTTTTTTCAGTTTTTCCACCGCAGCGATGTCCACCGCCACGATTTTCTGGTGTGCTTGCGCCTTCGTCAGCGCCTGACGCCCAGCTTGCAGGGCCTGCGGGTTCAGCTCTGCGTCATTCAATTGCGTTAAAGCTGACTCGCACGCGGTTTGTAACGTTTCGCTGTCGTCCATTGCGGACTGGACTGCCATCGTCAGCGCCGCCTGTTCCTTACCGAAACCGGCGATCTTGGTTTCCAACCGTTCACAACGACGGATCTCGCTGCGCGCACTGAACACGTTGTTCAGGCTGGGTGCTAACGCAAGTGCTTCATCACGTAAGCCAATGAATTGCTGGTAATTGGTTTTGGCAGTGTCCAACTTGCCGGCTTTCAAATCCGCGTTGGCGAGATCACACGCGGCCAAGGCTTTATCCAGCGTCGGCATACCGGTGGCGACTTCAATGTCCGTGCCCACGCGATTGCAGTATTTCAGGTTGCTGTCCATGCCGCGCTGACTGCTGGTCAGGATCGTTTTATCCAGCGCCACCGCCTTCTGCCGGGTGGATTCGTACTTGGCAAATGCACTGCGTGCCTTGGCAAGATCATTGGCACCTAATGCGCTCTTCGCCTCAGCGCATTGATCGAATCCTTTCAGATATAAATTGACCGCATCGTCAAACGAATCGGCGCGCAAAGCTGGCGATGCCAGCCACGCGGATGCTGCAGCCAGCATCACCAGCGTTCTGATTTTCCACATAGTTTGATCACGCATTCCTGTTCATTGGCAGCAACTTTTTCATGCCCACTCTCAAGTCTAGCAATGAAAAAATGACCGTGGTCAAAGCGTGGCCATCTGTCACCAAATGCTATTTTTTGATCCGCTGCGGCAATGAGTGACGTTAGCGTCAGGCGACAGACCGGTAAGGCGTGTCACGACGCGCAGCACGCAATACCGTTGCCCACCAACGCAGTTGATTTAGCACTTTATGCAACGTGCGGTTCAACCGTTCCGGCGCGCGTAGCTGGCCAGCTTCATCGAACTGATCCCACACGTTAACGAACGCCACCGAATCCCGCATCGACACGGTATGCAATTCCGCAAACACTTGGCGCAATTGCTCCACCGCCCGCAATCCACCCGACGACGCACCATAAGAAATAAACGCCACCGGTTTCGCCTGCCATTCTTCATAAACCGAATCGATCAGGAATTTCAGCGCAGCCGGATAGCCATGATTGTATTCCGGCGTGGCCACGATAAAGGCATCTGCCGCATCAATGCGTTGCTTCAATTCAGTGATAGCGGCGTCATTGCCCGGCAACCCATGCCGCAACGGTAACGCCAGGGCCATAGGGTCAACGACATCCAACTCGAAGTCGGCCTGATCATTAATCTGGGTACGAGCCCAATCGATCACCCGATCGCAATAGCGACCTTCGCGGGTACTGCCGTAAATCATGGCAATCCGGATCGTATCGGGATTCGTGCGGGTTTGGCTGCTCATAAGTTTACTCCGGCAAATAGGTGGATATTGAGTTTGTTCGTGAGGCAGTGTAAAACCTCAACTTAAGTTGAGGTCAAGCAGGAAATCGGCAAAAAATCGGGAAAAATCGAAAGGGAAGCGTGATGGCACAGGTAACGAAAGAGAACTACAACCGGCTTCTCAGCGTGGGCGAAGTGGCTGCACGCAGCGGGGTAGCCGTGTCGACCCTGCATTTCTATGAAGCCAAGGGGCTGATCAACAGCGTGCGCAACAACGGCAATCAGCGCCGTTACGCGCGGGAAGTGTTAAGACGGGTTGCGGTAATCAAGGTGGCGCAGCGGGTCGGTATTCCGCTGGCAGAGATTCACGATGCATTGAAGGCTTTGCCCCGCAATCGCACGCCCACGGCTGCGGACTGGAGCAAATTGTCCGCCCGCTGGCGCGCGGATCTGGACCAGCGCATTCAGCAACTCACCCAGTTGCGGGATCAGCTCACTAGTTGTATCGGTTGCGGCTGCCTGTCAGTCGATAGCTGCCCTTTGCGGAATCCGTGGGACGTGCTGTCGGAACAAGGGCCTGGACCTCGGCTTCTGATGCCAGAGTAACGTCAGAACCAAACCAATTCTTTCTGATAGACAAATTCCTGCGCGTCGAACCAGTTATTTTTGGCGTTGAACTCACCGACGACCTTCTGCCAGGCCTTATCAATATCCTCGCGCAATTCCTTGCAGGTGCGGGCAGATCCCAATTGCATCAGCGCAGTCTCATATTCCGATGCCATGCGAATCGCATATTGCCGGTGCACATCCTCGTGACGAGACACCATGCGTACATAATTATCCCAGTTGTCCGCCAGCACCGCGTCGGCTTCCCATTTGTTGGTCCAGAGCGGCAAGCGAATGGTAATCCTCAGATGAGGCTGCACGTCAGTCAGCGTGCATTTTTGAAAACCACCTTCCAAGCCATAGCGGGCTTTCATTTGCCATTCAGTGGTCGCCACATTCACCGCATGATGGCCTGCAATCTCAGTAGCGCCCTTCGGTGACTTGGCCAGAATCTGCTGCCAGATTTCCTTGCGGGTGCTGGCCTCAAATTCATAATACGTAGTTTTTTC
>DATLII010000420.1:0-2995 GCA_035539495.1 Dongiaceae bacterium | reverse complement strand
GAACAGCCAACCCCAGGCAGCGGGCTTTTCCGCCACGGTGAACGGTGTTTCTCCCGCTGCCGGAAAGGTGGAGGGCTTCAATAGCACCAACACCATCATGGTCATCATGGTACCCAGCAGCGCGGGTTTGAGAATCGCCGGGGGAACATAGGATGCAGTCAGCGATCCGATCAATGCACCCAATACGCTGGGAATCAGGATCGGCAGCAGTGCCGCCTGCTCCAGTTTGCCGTAGCGGCGATAACCCAGCACACCTGCCGCCGATTGCAGGAACACGCCAATCCGGTTGGTGCCGTTAGCGATATCGGCGGGCATACCCAGCAACATCAGCGCGGGCAGGGTGAACAGCGAGCCGCCACCCGCGAGCGTATTGATAAAACCTGCGGCGATGCCCGACAACACCAGGGCCGACAGATGCAGGATGTCGATTGCCATGAAACGAAGCGCCTTGAACGTAATGAATAACGTAACCAGGAATGGAACCAAGAACGTAAAGAGTCGGCAGTGTAGTGAGCGGACCTGGTCGGGGCAAATGGCATTACACACCAACGGCCTCAGGCAGGGGACATCCCGGCGCGATTCGTTATAATGTCCGCCTTCCAACCAAATGCCTTTAGGCCCTAGTCGGTATCAGGATAGTCGGTGTCGGAATTGCTGCTACATGTGAAAGGACTGTCCTGCGAACGGGATGACCGGATGCTGATCCGCGATCTGGCGTTTGACCTGCATGGCGGCGAGATTCTGCAAATCGAAGGCCCCAATGGCAGTGGCAAGACCACGTTGATCCGTATTCTCTGTGGCCTGTCCGATGATTTCACCGGTGAGCTGCACTGGCGCGGCGAGTCGCGTCATCGCAATGACGAACGCTTCCGCCAGGAGCACCTTTATTTCGGGCATGTCACCGGCATCAAAACCTCGCTCTCGCCCCGCGAGAACCTGCGCTGGATTCTGCAATTGAAAGGCGTCGGCAACACCGGCGCTGCGTTGGATGCCGCCATTGACGCCGCGCTGGAACAGGTGGGCCTGGCTAGCTACGAAGATGTGCCGGTGTATGCGCTGTCGGCCGGGCAGAAGCGGCGTGTTGCATTGGCCCGGTTGCGGGTGGAGCCAGCCCTGTTGTGGGTATTGGACGAACCCTTCACCGCCATCGACCGTAAAGGTGTGGCGGAACTGGAAACCTTGATCCAGCAACATGCCCGCGCTGGCGGCAGCGTGCTGCTCACCACCCACCATGCGTTGGAATTGCCTGGCCTGCGCAAGCTGCAGCTGGGATTGGGGGGCGGTCAATGGGCGCTGAATTGAACCCACCGTCTCTTGCGCAAGGCTTCAAAGCCATGTTGCGACGTGATCTGGTTGTCGCTTTCCGCCAGCGCAGCGATCTGGTCAACCCGCTGTTTTTCTTCATCATGGTGGTGGCCATGTTTCCTCTGGGCATCGGCCCCGAGCCCGCCACCCTGCAAAAAATTGCACCCGGTGTGATCTGGATCGCCGCGCTGTTGTCTACCTTGTTGGCGGTGGACAGTCTGTTCCGGCAGGATTTCGATGATGGCTCGTTGGAACTGGCGCTGTTGAGCCCGCAACCCCTGTTCGTACTGGTGCTGGGTAAAATCGTGGCGCACTGGCTGGTGACAGCGCTGCCGTTGATTCTGGTGGCGCCCGTGTTGGGCGTGATGCTGTACATGGATTCCGACACGCTGCTCGCCACCCTGCTTAGCCTGTTGTTGGGCACGCCGGTTTTGAGCATGATCAGCGCTATCGGCGCTGCGTTGACGGTGGGCTTGCGCAAAGGTGGCGTGCTGGTGGCGCTGATCGCGTTGCCCCTGTATGTGCCCGTGCTGATTTTCGGCACCGGCGCGGTGGAAGCTGCATCCATGACCATGCCTTACAGCGGTCAGTTGGCAATTTTGGGCGCGTTCCTGGTGCTGTCCCTGGCGTTTGCGCCAGTGGCGATTGCGGCGGGTCTGCGCATTAGTTTGAACGGATAAAAACAAGGGCTACAAGAATTCGTCGCCATGAAGGCTATGAAGATGGACGCTCTGCGGCAGGGATGCCGCGGAGCAGCCCCCAGGGATGGGTTCACGGCGTGTCCAGATTCATAGCCTTCATGGCGGCGGATTCTTGCAGCTGACGAGAGAGAACCACACCGTGTTTGCAACCATCAAACGTCTGTACCATCAATTCGGCTCGCCCCGTTATTTCTACGACATGACGGGAAAAATGCTGCCCTGGCTGATCGCCGGCGCACTGCTGCTGATCGTGCCCGGCATCGTCTGGGGTCTGGCGTTCGCGCCGCCGGATTATCTGCAAGGCAACAGCTACCGCATCATGTACATCCATGTTCCCATCGCCATTCTGTCCCAAAGCGCTTATGTACTGATGGCAGTTGCCGGCGTGGTAGTGCTGGTGTGGCGCATGAAAATGGCGGAAATGGTGGCGCGTTCTATTGCGCCCATCGGCGCGTCGTTCGCATTTTTGTGTCTGGTGACGGGTGCCATCTGGGGACGGCCCACTTGGGGCACCTGGTGGGTGTGGGATGCGCGTCTCACCTCGGTGCTGATCCTGTTGTTCCTCTACGTCGGTATCATGGCCCTGAATCTGGCGATCGAAAACGCGCAGTCCGCCGCACGTGCCACCGCCGTGCTCAGCATCGTCGGCGTGATCAACATTCCGATCATCAAATATTCGGTGGAATGGTGGAACACATTGCATCAGCCGGCGTCCATCAATTTGACCAGCTCCTCGATCGCACCGGGCATGCTGGTGCCATTGTTGCTGTGCATCTTCGGATTCTATTTCCTGTTCGCCGTGCTGCTGATCATGGCCACCCGCTGCGAGATTCTGCAGCGCGAGCAACGCAGCGCCTGGGTGCGTCAGTTAGTGGGGGAGAGCGCCTGATGGCTTTTGAAAACGTTGCCGACTTCATTGCCATGGGCAAGCACGGCGCCTATGTCTGGTCCGCCTACGGTATTTCCGCGTTGGTGATCGCGGCCAACAT
>DATLII010000419.1:0-6115 GCA_035539495.1 Dongiaceae bacterium | reverse complement strand
GGTTAGGCCTTTTGCCAACCTTTCTGGTGTGCGTCCGGGTTCTTGTCCGCTACCAGATTCAGTTTGATGCCGTGCTCAAGGAATGCTTTCAGGCCAGCGAGTGTCCAGGTAAATCCTTGCGTCGATTCGCTAACATAGGTGACGAGTTCGTCGCCATTTCCTGTCCAGCCAGATTCTGTGATGGTGACATAGGTCGCTGTATCGTCGCGTGCAATAAACTTCCACTCGACGGTGGTACGCCCGCTGTATCCATCCCACTCGATAAGAATGCGCTTGTCAGGTTCAATCGCTTTCACCAGCACCGACGTTGATACTCCGTACATCTCCCAATACCAGGTGATCTCGTGACCGGCTTCAAGTTGGCCGCTGCTCTTTGTAAACCAGAATTGGGTTGTAATGTCGGGGTTGATGAACGCTTCAAATACCGCTGATACCGGTTTGCGGATGAGCATTTATGTCTCTGCGACGGGTGTTCTAGTAATCTCTGCTTTCATGGCAATGGCCTCGCTGGCGATGAATGGGTTATTGTTAGCGATGTCAATAAAGTAAGCGAAACGCGGTTTTTTTCAAGCTGGTGGAAACGACGATTCAAGATTGGAAATAAGAAAGGGTGGTGATGCGCGTTATGTCGAAAAAAACCTGGTACTCACATGTTGCCAAAAAAACATCGCACCTCAGCGGACGGCCCGCCACATTCACCGTTGCGGTGGGCGTTGTTCTTGTCTGGATTGTGACGGGGCCATTGTTTGGCTTCAGCGACACCTGGCAGTTGGTGATCAACACGGGGACGACAATCGTAACTTTCTTGATGGTCTTCCTGATTCAGAACACCCAGAATCGTGACACCGAGGCCATTCAGGTGAAACTGGATGAGTTGATCCGCGTAACGAAGGGGGCGCACAACGCTCTCCTGGATCTGGAAGAGCTTGAGGAAGAAGAGTTGGATGCGTTTCGGGCCAAATATGAGGCGCTCGCTGAATTGGCAAGAAAAGGTATTGCGAGCGGCACGCAGGATACCGATACGCCAGACGCTTGAGCAACAGCATCATCGTCGTGGGTCAATCATCGTCACGGTGCGTGAAAACTGAAACAGCCTCGCCGTCGATATTCACGTCCATCTGGATCGGTCGGCAGCACACCTGGCAATCTTCGACATAAGACTGCTCCGGCTCGGAGCAGTCCACCAGGATCGTGAAATCCTCTCCGCAATAAGGGCATTGCACCTGCACTTCTTCCAGTCGATTCATAGGTTGGTCCAGCGTTATTTTGTATACAGTAGCACTGCTATAACCAGAGTAAGCAATATCGAAACGCCTTGCCAGAACGCCACCGGATTACGTTCGAGCAGCGGCTGGCGTGTCTGGCTGAGGAAGGCTTTGCTGGGATGCCGTAAGTCGTAGAGAAATTCGCTGATGTCGTCGTAACGTTTGGATGGATTGGGATTCAGTGCCTTGCGCAACGTCAGGTCTACCCAGGCCGGGATTTTTCTTTCGTCATGCAGAACGCTGCGGTAACGCAAACGGCGCTGTGCCGCTTGCGTCTGAGCTTTTGCTACTTCGGTTCCGTACGGCAATTCGCCCGACAGCATTTGATAGGCGATCACCGCCAGGGAAAACTGATCCGAGCGTGCGGTGCCGTATTCGCCCAGGAAATATTCCGGTGCCGTGTATTGTGCAGTGCCCAACACGTTGAATCGATCCAGTGGCGATGTCATTTCCTCAAGCCCTGCGACCCGTGTCGAACCAAAGTCGATAATTTTTACCGTGCCGGTGGTGTCGATCATGATATTGGCGGGGCGCAAATCCTGGTGCAGCATTTCCAGGCGATGAAACGATCGCAACCCTTTGGCAATTTGCTCGATGATTTCCCGAACCCGCTCGATGCCGGGGTTGGGGTTGTCGATCATCCACTGGGCCAGCGTCTGGCCTTCAATATATTCCGTGGTGATGTAGAAAAATTGCCGTTTGCGCGTGAGGTCGGAAGGCTTCAGAACGTGGGCGCTATTGATTCTGCGCGCAATCCAGTCTTCCAGCAGAAAGCGCTCCAGGTGTGCCGTATCTTTCCGCAGTTCCGATGCCGGCGTTTTAATGACGGTTTGCGCTTGTGTTTCATTGTCGATGGCCAGAAAGACATGGCTGCGCGCGCTGGCATGCAGTTGGCGAACGATGGTGAATCCGTCGAAGGCCATGCGGGGTTCAAGCGAAGGCGGAAAGGGGCGTTGTGTGAGTTCCTGATAGATCTCGTTTGAGCTTTTGATGGGAAGCTCGTCGATGCGAATGACTTGAACCGTCAGGTTGTCCTGGCTGCCATTGGCATAGGCCAGATCTGCGATGGCATTGGCTGCGGCATCCAGGTTGCCTGACTGTTCCTTGCAGATGAACGCCATATCCTTGTCGCTGACGTGCTCATAGATGCCGTCTGTCATCAGCAGGAAGATGTCGCCTATCTCCAGATCCACTTGCAGGTAATCCAGATCCAGCTGGTGATCCATGCCCAGCGCGCGTCGCAGATAATGCTGATCGGGTGCAACCTGCACTCGATGCTCCTGGGTCAGCGTTTCCAACACGTCGCCATGCAAACGATAAATCCGTGAATCCCCGGCGTGGAAAATATGAGCGGTGGCGGATTTGATCACCATTCCGCTGAAGGTGCAGACGTAGCCTTTGTTGAGATTGAACCGATGTTCGCTGCGTCGCGTTTGTGAATAGAGCCAGGAGTTTATGGCGTTCAGCACCCGTTGTGCAGATTGCTTGACGCTCCAGGCGTCGGAAGTGCTGTAGTAATCAGCGAAAAAGTTGGTGACGGCAATTTTGCTGGCGTCCTGGCTGACTTCGCTGCTGCTGATGCCGTCGGCCAGGGCGATGGCGATGCCTTTGGTGCCCAGCAGTGGTTCGGCAGGCGTGTAAATCCCGTGAAAGTCCTGATTGATGAGCTTGCGGCCTTGATGGCTGTATTGCCCGGTGCCGATGCGCAGTTGGTTACTCACAATGGTTGTTGGGTGCTCACAATGGTGGATGCTCACAGTCGCTGCGCGCTCGTAAAAAGACTCTGCTTCTTGCGAGGCAGAGTCTTTTTTCATTTCGCCAGCTTATACGGTGGGGATGGCTTTGCCCAGTTTCCGGTTCGCGCTGGTGCGCACATGAGTCAGATAGAGTGGCAGTCCTACCAGCAGAAATCCACCCGCCAGATTACCCAGTGCGGTGGGGATTTCGTTCCAGAGGAAATAATCCAGGATAGTGAAATCGCCGCCCATGATCATGGAGAACGGAAACAGGAACATGTTCACGATGGAGTGCTCGAACGTCATGTAGAAGAACAGCATGATGGGCATCCACATGGCCGCCATCTTGCTGCCGGCAGAAGTGGAAATCATGGCGCCAACCACGCCCATGGAGACCATCCAGTTGCAGAGCATCCCGCGAATGAAAATGGTGAACCAGCCTTCGATGCCGTGTTCTTTGTAGCCAAGGGTGCGCGATTCACCGATGGAGCTGACTTTCTCGGCGACTAGACCACCGTCAGCGCTGTAGCCGTAGGTCAGTATGTAGGATGCAAAAAAGGCAACGGTCAGGGCGCCGGCAAAGTTACCCAGGAAGACCAGACCCCAGTTCCGCAGCATTTGGCCAACGGTGCAGCCGGCGCGCCGGTCGATCACCGCCAGCGGAACCAGCGTAAAGACACCGGTCAGCAGATCGAACTTCATCAGATACAGCATGATGAATCCCACCGGAAACAACATCGCGCCGAGCAGTGGGTTGCCAGTATTGGTGTTGATGGTAATGGCGAAAAATGCCGCCAGCGACAGAATCGCCCCGGCCATGAATGCGCGAATAAATGTGTCTTTGGTGGACATGAAAATCTTCTGTTCACCGGCATCGACCATTTTGGTCGCAAATTCACTGGGTTCTAGGTAAGCCATGCCTTAACTCCTGGTCGCGAAAGGGATGCAGATTGGGACTCGTTCTGTCATCGCCTATTCAAAATTGGTACCAGGAGGTGTTTGAGGGGGCATTTAGCCCAGATTGTTTTGAAATGGTGCCTTTTCGAAAGAGGGTTGACCCATTTTGTTGCAGAAAGTCAGATGGGGTGTTTCCGTTTCTGACCAAAAATGATGCGATATTGAAGCCGGCGTGATCCAATAGAGTGCGATTTGTTCCAAAGGCCCGGAGAGTAGCGTTTAAACCAAGCGCTACTCTCGGGGCTTCTCCCGCTCATTCAATTCAAGGCTTGGCGGACAAGCGCGCCACGTCAGCCAGCACCTGCGCGGCGTGAGTCTCGGTATCCACGTCCGGGTAGTGATAGACCACCGTGCCGTCGGGATCGATGAGAAAGGTCTGGCGACTGGCGTAGCTCAAAGGGCCGAAGCCACGGTTCACACCCATGGCCTTGGAGAACTCACCCTTCTCGTCGGAGAGCAGGGAAAAGGGCAGCTTGAGCAGGGTGGCGAATTCCTTGTGCGAGGCCACGCTGTCCTGGCTCACGCCCAGTACCGCTACATTGGCTTTCTGGTAGTCACTCCAGTGCGCGCCGAAATTCTTCGCTTCCTCGGTGCAGCCCGAGGTTTTGTCACGCGGATAAAAATACAGTGCCACCCATTGGCCTTTGTAGTCGGCCAGTGAGCGTTGCTTGCCATCCTGATCGGGCAGAGCAATGACGGGGGCGGTGGAACCAACCCATTTGGCTTCGGAGTACGCGGTTGCGGGAAGTGTGAAGGATGCCATGAAGGCAAGGGCGAGTAGCAATGCCAATTTCACGGTATACGGTCCTTTCATGATGTTGCCTCCATTTGCGCTGTTTTTTTTGGGAAGGGCTTTTGCCGCAGTCATTATGTAACAGCTTTTCATCATGGAAGCGATTGCCAATTCATGCTCTGGCTGGAAACAGTCGGTTGGTGATAAATTTTCAACGGTCAATTTTTATGCCGGGCCGTGGGTCTGGTTTCGCTGGCGTTTTAATGGAATAGGCATGTTAGACGTCGATTGCCCTGTGCGCTTACTGTTATGCGGTTTCCTGTTGTGCTGGATCAGCGCGTCAGGAAACGCGGTCGCTCAACCGGATCCGTTGCAGGATCCGGCTTGGTTTACGTTGGATAAAGTGGGTGATGCCGACGCTTATTTGTTGCGCCAGGCAGACATCCGTTCACTAACCTATGACGCGCCCTGGGCGACCTTTCGGCAACGCTGGATTCCGGTTGCAGAAGGAAAGCCGAAGGCGGATCAAACCATTCTGGAGCTACAGGCGATTAATTGCCTGACGGGGGCATTTGGTGGTTTGGAATACCCAGGCACGGACCCGGTAACCGAGCAACGCATTATCGTTATAAATACGCCGGACGAAATAGAACGCAGTTCCGGCCATAAACTTAACGTTATCGCGCCCGAAGCAGGGTTGCAGAGCAATGTGTTTAAATTTGCCTGCACCTGCAAGAAGACGGGCTCTGCCAGAAAAGTAGACGATCAAACCATTGCCGACGTTTATCAGACATTTGTTCAAACGCAAACCGCTGTACGTTTCTATCATCTGCGCTTTATGGAGTTCGATTCAAAGGAAGCGGCCGAGCAGGCACTGCAACAGCTAAATGCGGGGCAGAAATTTGCGGAAGTGGCGGAGAGGCTGCAACCGCGTGCCAGCTTTCCAGGCGGCGATTTGGGCGAGCACGCTGAAAACGAGTGGACCCCGCGCTGGTTGCGGGTTTTTCGTGAGTTAAAACCGGGCGGCTATACCACGCAACCGATAAAAGATTATTCAACCTACTCGCTTTACTATCTGGAAGGTTTTCGTGATGAGCCCGCGCTGTCTGTGGAAAAATGGAAGCCGACGATAGACGCTTTTTTACAACGGGAAGCGGCCTGCGGAAAGTAGATCCCTCGCGCAGGCCCTTTTCCAACCATCAGCCTGGCAGAGGCGGATATTTGCCCCAGCACTGTGTGCCGCTACTGTCGGTGGCGCAGTAAGTGTCTTCGTCTTCGCCCCACAGTGCGGTGGGATTATTGAATGTCGGTGTTGGCTCCCGCAGGCCCATGCAGTAAATCGCGTTGCTGGCGTCGGGCTTGTACAGGATGCAGGTGCTGTACGCACTGTTGATGGTGGAAATAGGATTGATGACGGAGGCGGG
>DATLII010000418.1:0-9721 GCA_035539495.1 Dongiaceae bacterium | reverse complement strand
AATAGCGAAAGCGCGCATTTACGGTGGCAGCAATCTGGACTGTCCGGATATTCGCGTACCCGAAGGCATCTCGCTTGATCAGGTAAAGGAAATCTTCGATCAGCATTATGTTCCTACTAACATGACACTGATCCTGGTGGGCCATTTCGACGACGCGCGCATTGATGCATTGCTGCAGCAGACGTTCGCGCAACTGCCTGTTCGCGCGGCGACGCAACGGGCACCCGTACAATTTAGCGATATCAATTACAAACCACTGCAGGAAAAGCGCGCCATGTTCGATCCTGAAGTGGACGTGCATTTGTTCATTCCTGCTGTCGGAAGTGTCGATCCCGCCAACGATGCCTATCAAATTGTGGCGGAATACCTGGGCGAGCAACTGTATTACGATGTACGCGGACAACGTGGCATGGCTTATACGCCACGGGCACTCGTCGATAACAATAGCCTGTACGGATATCTGCAGGCCACAACCCGCACCAGCGATCGCTGGTATGAGGACGTGATCACACTGTTCAAGGACAAATACGCCCAGGTACGCCAACAAGGTGTACCCCAAGCCGACGTGGAACGGCTGCGACAAAAATTGATCCTGGAATTCGAAAGCAAGCAACGCGATAACAGCGAATTGGCACAACTCTATCGCCATTATCGCCACATCATTCGCGAACAAGGACGCATGCCAGACCTGGTGGAACGACTGCAGCAAGTGGATGCAGCACAGGTAAAAGCGGCCATCGATCAGCATTTCCCGCCACAACCACTGATGGCAGTGCTGCGCCCACCTACCGGGAAGGAGATTTTTCTGAAGGTAGGACCAATGGCGCTGGTGCTCGGCGCAATCGGCGTGCTGCTGCTGCGGTGGTCACATCGGCGGCGGATAAGCGCCATCACCAAAAAGTAACGAGCTTCACCAACAAAAAGGGCCTGCTATCGTCAGCAGGCCCTTCTCGTAATCTCTGAATCTCAACGGCGTAAACCCACTCAAACCGTCTCCGACTCCACTTCCTCATCTGTTTTCTTCGCTGCGGCAAATCCCGGATGCAGTAGCTCGAACAACTCTACAAATTCCTGCGTCAATTTATGCTTGGGCGCCATATAAATCAGCGGAACCCCCAAATCATGGGATTCCCGCATTTTGATAGAAGATGAAATAAATCGATCCAGAATCGGCAAGCCCTCTTCCTTCAGCTCATCCACCATCCGGGTCGGCAAACTGGCACGGGGCTGGAACTGGTTGACGATGATGCCTTCCACTTCCAGGCTCTCATTATGATCGGCACGGGTTTCTTCCACGTTCTCGATCAGGTTGTACAGGGCCTGGCGGGAAAACTCATCGCAATCGAATGGAATCAGGCAACTGTCTGCCGCAATCAGCGCCGACAGCGTGTAGAAATTGAAAGCCGGCGGCGTATCAATATAAATCGCGTCGTAATCGGTAATCGATGCCAGCGCATCCCGCAGCTTGTAGATTTTATGCTTGGCTTCCAGCTGCGACATGATCTCGCCCAGCTCGGGATTGGCCGCAATCACGTGCAGGTTGTCGTAACGGGAGGCAGTGATGAAGTCTTCCAGATTTTTGCTGTTGCGGTGGCGGAACGTGAGGGACTGAGCGAAGAAAATGCCGACGTCGGATTCGCCGGTCTGGAAGTCGCGTCCCAGCAGATACTGGGTGGAATTGCACTGAGGGTCCAGGTCGATCAGCAGCGTCTTCAGGCCACGAGCGGCGCTGATGGCGGCCAGGTTGGATGCGATGCTGGATTTGCCGACGCCACCCTTCTGATTGAAAACCACTCGACGCATGATGCGATCCCCGTGCTGGTCGTTGCGAAGGGCACAGTTTATAGAACGCTTCGGATTATGTCTTGCTTTTCCCCGCGCCGGCTGTGGCTCTCCCACGGCCTTAAAAAGCAGCACCTAAAAAAACTCAGTTACCGCGCTCGCACCAACTTGACCTGACCGAACGTTGTCCATAGGTTATATTTTCCTTCAGGGATCAACACCCGCCCGCCACGGAAGCACAACAAGGACAACCCATGAGCAAATCCGAAGAAATAAAGCGCAACTCCAATAAAATCTGGCTGGCCGGGCTGGGGGCTTATGCCCTGATGGAAGAAGAAGGCAAGGAGTTGTTCGAACGGCTGGTGGATAAAGGACAGGTATTTGAAAAGGAGAACAATTCCCGTGGCCAGCAACTGGCGGCGGATTCCAAGCTGGATGAACTGAAAAACCGCGCCAATCAGACCATGGACCGCATCGAACGGGCTTTTGACCTGCGCGTGTCTTCGGCCCTGGGGCGCTTGGGCATCAGCCGCAAATCCGACCTGGATCTGCTGCACGACAAAATCGATCGCCTGGCCTCAGCCATCGAACAGATTGCCAATGAACTGGACAAGGCAGGCCACTGAAGATGGGTGCCAACTTGCTTGCATTGGTCGGGGTCGCCCTGTTGTCCAGCCTCTTCACGTTGGCGGTTGCCTATTACGCCCTGCAGAAACAGATCAAAGCCCGCTACGACGCCGCGGTGAAAGACGCCATTGATCGTTTCAAGGCAGAGGTGGGGCCTGAGATCGAGCAACGGGTAAAACAGGGGATGCTGGATGGTGTGAAGTCATTGCCGTCACGGGAAGTATTGCTGGATACCACCCGCACCTTCGCCAAGACCGGACTGGATCTGGTGGGCGACAGCCTGAAGATGGCCACCCGCAGCCGCACACGCAAACCCGGTACACCGCTGGACGACGAATAAATCCTTGAAACAGGCTTTCAGCGCCGCCCTAATAGACGCGGCGCCAGCAACACCACTGAAAGAATCAGCAGAATCACCGTATCAAGAGACAGGTTCTGGATCACCGGAACCTGCAGATAACCGTTGTGGGCCAGGAAGGCGACGACCAGTAAGCAAAAGCCGATGATGGTGCTGATCTGGTTGGCGTGGCGGTCAGCATCCAACTGATGCCGAATCGCCTGGATCTCCAGCATTTGCCGCTGCAGCAGTTCCTGCTGGGTCTTCACCGCCACCAGGGTTTCATTGGCCAGTTGCGGCAGATGCTCCAACCGCACAATCCAGGCCGGATCATGATTTTTCATTGCTTCCAGCAGGCCGCTGAAACCTTCGTACTGCGGCAGCCAGTTGTTGATGATGCGCCGGCTCAAGGTCCAGATACTGAAGTCCTGCACCACCCGCAGCAGCTCAGCCAGCAGCAACAGATCGCCGCTCACCCGCACACCGTCGATGCCTTGCAGGTCGGTGGGAGCACTGCCCAACACATATTGCGCCAGCAGAGTGAATGGCAGTGTCAGCCGCGCATCCACCGTTTCTTCATATTCGCCGAACAGCTGCACGCCGTCATCGCACAAGACCACGAAGAACATCCAGTCCGGCGCCACCGTTTTGATCCGCAGCACACGCCCTTTGTATTCCCGCACCTGCTCCAACGCCCGGGCATCATGAGACAACGCCAGATTGATAGCGGCCTCGATCACCCCCAGGGCTAGTTGGCGGAGCATGGATTCTTCAGGCGTGTACGGCATGGGGAAAGACACCCCTCGTTATAGTTTTCAGCATTCCAGCAAGATGCCGAAATTTACCATCGGCTTCCCGAAAAATCCCGGGATTTCTTTTGACTGCACGTTATAATACCCCGTCTTTTTGGGCCTATACGTCGTGTATTCGACGCCTTTATGTGGTCTTTCTGTAATCAGCAGGGAACAGTACTCGATGCTCGAGTTTTACAACGAGTTTGTAAATCATCCCGACTTGTGGGAGTTCCTGAGCATCCCCCTGGTGGCAGGCATCGTAGGCTGGGGCACCAACTGGATCGCCATCCAGATGACGTTCTACCCCATCCGCTTTCTGGGCATCCCGCCCTGGTTCGGCTGGCAAGGCATCATCCCGCGCAAGGGCCGCAAAATGGCCAGCATCGTGGTGGAGAACACCCTGGACAAGATCAGCACCATGCAGGAGGTGTTCAGGGAATTCGAGCCGGAGAAAATCGCGCACCACGTCCTCAAGGTAGTGGACTCCCGGATCGAGGAACTCACCGACGACATCATGGCGGAGCGCAATCCTCTGCTATGGGAAAATCTGCCCAGCGTCGTCAAGAACCGCGCTTACGCCCGCGCCCGCCGCCGGTTGCCGCAAATGCTCGACAGCCTGATCGCGGACATGCACGACCATATCGAAGACTTGGTAGACCCGAAGGAACTGGTCGCGCGGAAACTGGCGGAAAATCCTAGTCTGCTGAACCGGGTGTTCTGGGAATGCGGTGAAGTCGAATTCAAATTCGTGGTGAATTCCGGTTTCTGGTTCGGCCTGCTGTTCGGCCTAGTGCAGATGTTCTGGTGGTGGTTCGATCAAAGCTGGTGGATCATGCCCGTATTCGGCACGCTGGTGGGCGTTGTTACCAACTGGCTGGCGCTGAATTTGATTTTCCGCCCACTGAATCCCGTGCGAATTCCACCGTTTGGTCCTACCCTGCAGGGCGTGTTCCTGCGCCGGCAGCACGCCGTTTCCGAAGTTTTTTGTCGCCTCGTCACCTCTGAAATCCTCACCATTGGCCACATAATGAACGAGATTTTCCGAGGCCCCAATTCCCATCGCGCCAAGTCCATGCTGAAAAAGCACATACGGCCACTCCTGGACGGCAGCATGGTGAAAACCATGGCGCAGATTACGGTGGGCCCCAGTGCCTATGTGGACCTGAAGCGCACGATCGAGGATAAAACCATCGAGATGTCCCTGGCGTCTTTCGACGATCCGGAATTCTCCCGGGAACGGGGCAAGGTGGTAGAGCGTTTGTTCCGCGATCGCATGCAAGCCATGTCGGCGGAAGATTTTCAGGCGCTACTGCGGCCGGCGTTCGAAGAGGACGAATGGATCCTGGTGGCATTGGGCGGCTTACTGGGTCTGCTGGCGGGTATCGCGCAACTACTGCTAATGTTTGCCGACGCTCCTATTTAACGGAGCATTTAACCGGGCATCTGACCGGGCATCTGACCGGGCTTGATCCATCTGCCACGCTTTGACTGACTTTCAGCCAACCCACTCGGCACCAATCCGGTCTAGAATGGCGATCCGAACCAGAACAGGGCTCCAATCGGTGTCCACACAACAATAACTATCCAGGCACCCATTGCCAGAATGACGATAACCCACCCACAGGGGCCTTTTCCGGAGATCTTGATGATACCCAGGGGCATTGATCCGGCATGAACAATGCGTTTTCCCCGGCTCACCTGATTGGCTTGTTTCCAATCCTGCTACCGTTGCTGATGGCCGTCGCCGGCTGGCTGACCTTGCGGCTGGTCCGCTGGTCCGCGCGGGCGCCACGTCGGCCAAGCCTGTTTGGCCTACAGGGTTATTTCCTGGGCCATCACCCGGAATACATCACACATTGGAGCCGCGGGCTGCTGGAGAAGCTGGGCAACCTCGATCAGGTGTACGAGACCATCGGGCCAGAAAAAATAGTGGCGCACCAATTGTCACGCCTGCGCCCCCAACTGGATGGTTTCATCGATGATGTGATGAACACCCATCATCAGGTGGTGTGGGAAAACATGCCGATCCTGGTGAAGAACCGCTTCTATGCCCGCGCCCACCGCCTGTTGCCGCGCATGATCGATGACATCGTGGAAGAATTGGGCGACAACCTGCGTCGCATCCTCAGCTACCCGCAATTGCTGCAGTTCGCCGAACAGGATACGCCGGGCACGCTGCAACGCATTTATGATCTGCTAAGTCTGCGCGCCTTCCAGCAGCTGGCCTGGTTCAGTTTCTACTGCGGCCTGGTCGCCGGCTGCGTGCAATTGGCGATCGCTGCGCCACTGCACCTGCTTCATTCCGAAGCCTACTGGATTCTCACCGGTGCCGGCATAGGCGCCTGCTTTTTCTGGTTCTGCCAAAGCTGGGTGCAACCACCACAGCCTACACCCCGGAAAGGCTTCACCTGGCGCAACCTGGTTCAGCGCCTGCGCGAACAACAGGAGCGCGAGCTGGCCGATCTGCTGGCAGAGACGGTGCTGTCACCCCGCAATCTGGCGCGCACGCTGATATTGGGCACCAAGGCCCGCCATGTGCACACCATCATCCGCAAACGGATGGCACCGCTGGTGGAAGATCTGAATGTGCGCACGCTGGCCCAGCTCACCGTAGGCCCTATTGGCTACGTGAATCTGAAGCAATCACTCAACGAGCAGCTCACCGCATCCTTCATGGAACCGTTCGAGGATGAGGACTTCAATCAGGCGCGCGGCAAGGCCTTGGCAGAATTTCTGCATGTACGCATCGCAAAGCAGCCCGATCAGCTATTCTATCAACAGATGAAATGGGTTCTGGACCCACTGGCTATCCTGGGCACCTGCGGCGGCTGTATCGTCGGGGCACTGATGGGTAGTTTGCAATGGTTGCTGCTGTCACTCTGACTCTTCTCGTCTTGCAGGCACCATCATGGCCAAGTACATATTCAAGATACGCTGGGAAAAAACACCGGACGGTAACGAGTCCTACAGTTGGCAGTTCGACAACGGTGTCATTCTGAAAGCCGACCGCGGCGCTGCCATGATTCCCGGCATCGTCGAACCGGAAGCGGCTTTCGTTGCCTCCCTGGCCAGTTGCCACATGCTGTCGTTCATGGCACAGGCCGCCAAGCGCGGGCTCGCCGTGATCCGCTACCATGACACGGCCACCGGCATCCTGGAGAAAAATCGCGCGGGCCGTATCTGCATTACGCGGGTGCTGCTGCAACCTCAAGTCGAATTTTCCGCACCAGTGGATACCACCAGCCTGCAGGAATTGCAGGACGCTGCCCACGCAAAATGTTTCATCGCCAATTCATCCAACTCTCAGGTGATGATCGATTCCACCCTGCTGCCTGCCAGTGTTACTTAAATAAGCGTCACTTGAATAAACGTTACTTAAATAAGTGTCATTTGAATAAGTGTGACTTGATATGCCCAGAGCCAGTGAAGTGAAAAGAGGCGACGTTATCGCCGTCAATGATCAACCTTATATCGTCAAAAATGTCGAAGTGCGCAGCCCGTCTGCCCGTGGAGCTTCCACGCTTTACAAGATGCGGCTGAATCACGCCCAGACCGGGCAGAAGCTGGATGAAACGTTCACTGGTGACGACTTCCTGAAATCAGTGGATTTCTCGCGCCGTGAAGTGCAGTACCTGTACATCGACGACAACAGCTACATCTTCATGGACAAGGAAGATTACAGCCAGCACGGGCTGGACGCGGACACGCTGGAAGACCAGATCCCGTTTCTGATCGACAATCTGGAAGGCATCCAGGCCCTGTTCGTAGAGGATCGCTGCGTGGGCATCGAATTGCCGGCGTCGGTGAACCTGGAAGTGGTGGAAACGGCGCCGTATGTAAAAGGCGCGAGCGCCACCGGCCGTACCAAACCCGCCAAGCTGTCCACCGGCCTGGAAATTCAGGTGCCGGAATATTTGGAGACCGGTGAAGTGGTGCGCGTGAATACGCAGACCGGCAAATTCATGTCCCGTGCCTGATAGGAAAATCCCTCTCGTTGAACCCCCTCTGCCCCGTGTTGCCGCCACCCGGCCCTGTCCCGTGGAACTGCGCAAGGGGCAGACCGTTCACTGGTGCAGTTGCGGCCTAAGTCAGCATCAACCTTTCTGCGATAACAGCCATCTGGGTACCGACTTCGAACCGGTGCCATTCACCGCGCAACGCAACGAGATTGTGTTCTTCTGCGCCTGCAAACACAGCAGCACGGCAATGTTGTGCGATGGGAAGAGCCATCAGCGGGCTTAAAGAGAGCCATCAGCGAGTTTAGAGAGAGCCATCAGCGATGTAATTAATAGCAATCAGCGATGTAATTAACAGTCATCAGCGGATTTAGCTTTCCGCCCTTTCCTTACGCCGCAACCACGTCAGCCACCACACAGCCAACATGGCCGCTGCCAAGATTGGCAACGCCACCCAGTTCACCACTTCCCAGCCCACATGCTGCATCAGGCTTCCCGCTGCAAACGACGCCGCACTCGAAGTACCAAACACCAGAAAATCGTGAGTGGCCTGCGTGCGGGAACGCTCCGCTGGGCGATAGGTTTCTGTTAGCAACGCCGTGCCACCAATAAACAGAAAATTCCAGCCAGCGCCCAGTAGAATCAATCCCGAGAGAAAATGCAGATACGCATCGCCACTCAAGGCAATGGCAACGTGCGCCGCTAACAGCAGGATGCCCGCCTGCATCACCGACAACACACCGTACCGCACGATAAGATGTCCGGTGAAAAACGACGGCACGAACATACCCAACACGTGCCACTGAATCACGGTAGCGGAATCCGGCTGGCCACATTGCAGCATGGCCAACGGTGTGGCGGTCATTACAAGCATCATCACGCCATAGCCGGCGGCAGAACCCGTCAGCGCCGTGATGAATGCAGGTTGCCGCACAATAGCCCCGAGCGGTCGCGCAGCACCGGAATCTGAATCGGCCGACGCGGGCAACGCCAGCTGCAAACGGGAAATCACCAGCAGCGCCACCAACCCCAGCGCCACCATGGCGACATACGCGAAAATAAAAGGATCGTAGTTCACCTTCTGCGCCTGCCGCACGATGCTGCCACCGACCAGCGCTGCCACCACACCACCGGCGGTTACCCAGGCAATCGCCCGGCTCTTGAACAGCAGACTGGCCGCATCAGCGGCGGCAAACCGGTAATACTGGGCAAAAGATTGATAGCCGCCCACCAGCATGCTGGACAGCACAAACAACCAGAAGCTATGCCAATGCAACGCCGCCGCGGCTGTCACGCCAGCGAAACAACCGAGCGTCGCTCCCACCAAAAAACCCGCCCGTCGCCCATAACGCTGCATCAACAGGGACGCCGGAATCATCAAGGCAGCGGCCGCCACCATCATCATCGCCACCGGCAGCGTCGCCAGACCTTTGTCCTCCGCCAAGCGCAAACCCACCAGACCGGACAGGCTGACCACAATCACAGCGGAGGTTTGAAACAATGCCTGCGCCATCGCCAGCAACAGTACAGTTCGTTTTTCCTGCGGAGAAGGCATCAGATAGTGTTTTCCTTCAGGACCGCGCCAACGATTGGTAAACCGCGTCCACCAACCGGCGCGGACGCGGATCTACCAACACATACGGCCCCATCTGATTCATCACGAAACCAAAGCCCAGTTCCTGCTCTGGATCGGCAAACGCCAGCGAACCGCCTGAACCGGGATGGCCAAACGCCTGCTGCCCCGGCCCAAAACCAGCTTCAGGATGCCCCACCTGCTGCAACAGAAAACCAGGCCCGAAGCGGGTGCGAGTCATCAGCACCGGATCGTCGCCCGCGCTTTCCTCCTGCTGACAGTGGGCCAGAGCGCGATTCGATAACAGCCCTTCGCGACAAGCCACCTTGCCATACAGCGTCGCCAGTGCTGCGGCCGTGGAATGCAGATTGGCAGATGGCAATTCCATCCGCCGCCAGGCCTCCGCATTGGAGCTGGTCATCAGCGTCTTGGGGTTGGTGAGGGATTTCGACGTCATGGATTCCGGCTCCCCCAGCACCTTGTCGAACAGGTAGAGCCGGCCACCTTGCGGCCGATCGCGGGAACCGGACAGCTCCGCCAGCCGGGGAAACAGAGCATCTGATACGCCCAGATGCATATCCAGCCCCAGCGGTCCTGTCACTTCATCCCGCAAAAAGCGGCCCAGGGAAATACCCACCGCCCGCTGGAACAC
>DATLII010000417.1:0-4407 GCA_035539495.1 Dongiaceae bacterium | reverse complement strand
ATGCCAATCGCAACAACCCCGACATTGTCGATCATTGGCTGGCGATGAATCTGGCGCGTGATCTGGATGAATTCAAAGCCACATTCCAGCAATACGACGGCGTCATCTTCAACAACACCATCGCAGCAGACGCCAAGGGAAATGCCTTCTACATCGACGATTCCACCGTGCCAGCACTGAGCCCGGTGGCGGAACAGGCGCTGCGCACCAACCCGGTATTGGTAGCACTGCGCCAACAAACCGGATTTTCCTTTCTGCCTGGCAATTCCGCGCTGTTCGATTTCAACAGCGCTGTGCCTTATGACGGGGCTCCAAAACTGGAGCGGCGTGACTTCGTGCAGAATTCCAATGACAGTTACTGGCTGACCAACCCGGCTGCACCCATCACCGGCCCCTCGATTCTGTACGGTGGAGAAAATAAAGCACAAAGCCTGCGTTCCCGCATGGGGCAGAAAATGTTGCGCGACACGGCGGGCGACGACGGCAAATTCTCAGCAGCGGAATTGGAAGCTGCGTTGTTCAGCCAACGCAGCTATCTGGCGGAGGCCGTGTTGGACGATCTATTACCCCTGTGTCAGCAACAAGGCGACACACCGGTTCCGTTAAAAGATGCCGAGGGAAACACCACGCAAGTCAATATCGCTGCCACTTGCGCTGCCTTAAGTTCGTGGGATGGTCACTATTATCGTGACAGTCGTGGCGCGCATACCTTCCGCGAATTCGCTGAACAGTTCGCGAAAAATCCGCAGTGGGTCGACGCTTTTGATCCCACGCAACCCGTCGACACGCCACGCACATTGCTGGCCAACACCACCATATTGGAACAACTGGCGACCGCCACGCTGAATCTGCAGGCAGCCGATATTGCGCCAGACGCGGAGCTGGGTAACGTGCAATTCATCGAACGCGCCAATGCCGATGGCACACCTGGCAATGAACGCATTCCATTCCCCGGCAGCAACAACGTCGAAGGCGGCTTCAATGTCTTCCGTCCCGTGTACTCCAATGACGGTTCAACGCTACCGCGCCATCAATACGCAGGGTTGCCCGGCACTCAACTCAGCGCCGAAGCCAAGGGCTATCCGCTGGATTACGGTTCCAGTTGGATGATGGTCGTGGAATTCACGCGCAAAGGACCGCGCGCTCGTGGCCTGATGACCTATTCCCAATCCCTCGACACCACCTCACCCCATGCGCTGGATCAATCGCGGCTTTACAGCGACGGGCCCCGGTTGCGGCGGATTCCATACCACGAGTGGGACATCATCGCCCACACACAATCGGACTTGCGGCTGCGCTTCGACACTCGCCAGCGCTGAAAAATTTTCAACTCGTTGTTTCTAACTATCGTTTTTAAACCATGACGGAGACGGGAATTTCCCGCTCCGTCTTTTCTCATGTCATAGCCAATGAAAAGGAAATCATACTATGCGTTTTACGTTACGTTCCCTGGGCGGCCGACTGACACTGGCAGCAGTCGTCTGTAGCAGTAGCCTGTTGTCGGGTTGCCCACTGCAAGGCCCCTATCTGAAAACCGGCTTGGGAGTATTGCGCGGCGACATCAGCGATCACGGCAAGACCGTAAGCTGGAAAGGCGTGCCTTATGCGCAGGCACCAGTCGGCGATTTGCGCTGGCAAGCGCCTCGCGCTCCACAATCCTGGCGCGGTGTGCGTGACGCCCGTGAGTTCGGCAACTCCTGCAGCCAGATCGGCAGCATGTACGGGCCGCCCGCGCAAGGCAGCGTGGTCGACATCAATCTGCGCGATGTGTTCGACCAACCTGTTGGCAATGAAGATTGTCTTTATCTGAATATCTGGCGGCCGGCGTCGAAAAAGAAAAATCTGCCCGTGGTGCTCTACATTCACGGCGGCAGCCATATGGTGGGCACCGGCTTCTATTACCGCGGCAATAAACTGGCGCGGGAAAACGTACTGTTCATTTCGGTGAATTACCGCCTGAATCTGTTCGGCTGGCTCAATCATCCCGCACTGAAAGTAGCAGACGACGGCAGCCATCCTAACGCAGCGCTCACCAACTCCGGCAACTTCGCCACGCTGGATCTGATTCAGGCACTGCATTTTGTGCAGGATCATATTGAGGAATTCGGCGGCGACCCCAACAACGTCACCATCATGGGCCAATCCGCTGGCGCATCCGCCGTCTTCAGCCTTCTGGTGTCGCCGCTCGCCGAAGGCCTATTTCACAAAGCAGTGATGTTGAGCCCGGGCCTGCTCAACCAGACGTCGGAAAACAGTTTCAATTACACAAATGGATTGCTGATGGCGCTGGCGCTGCAAGCGGGATTGGCCACCGACACTGACACCGCCCAACAATGGCTGATCAGCCAATCGCCCGCACAATTGCGCGAGTTTCTCTACAGCCGCACCACTGCGCAATTGCAACGTGCCACGCAACTCGATCCACGCCTTTCACTCACACCCGCCATTCTGAAAGACGGTCTGGTGCAACCGCAGGATCCCACCAGCGCGGTGGCCAGCGGCCAGTTCAACAACGTGCCCGTATTGATGGGTTTGACAGAGGAAGAAGGCAAACTGTTCACGCGCCCTGCCTTCATTGTGACGAATCAGGAACGCTGGACGCTGATGCAGACGTTCAATCCGGATGATCCCGCGTCCACGCCGGTGACATTGGAACAATTGATCCGGCCGGATCTGCTGCCAGCCGATCGCCCGCAACAAGGCACCTGCGGCGCCGAGGATTTCGTGATGGGAGGTTACAACGATTTTGCCAACAAGTGCGGCGGCTTGGGCCCCACGGTGCAATTCCAGCAATTGCAGGATCAGGCGCTGCTGCCGTTGCTGGCGTTACACCAGCCGGCGCTGTATGCCTATCACTGGGGTTGGAATCAGCAGCCAGAGCCCTGGCGCACGGTATACGGCGCCGCGCACGGTGGCGACATTCCCTTCCTGCTCGGCATGTTCGACACCGCGTTGTTCAACAATGGCTACAGTGAACAGAATGAACCGGGGCGGAAAAGACTATCGAATGTGATGCTGCACGCCCTGACCCATTTTGCGCGCACCGGCGATCCCAATCATAACGGGCTGGCCACTGACTGGTTACCTTGGTCGCCAGCACCGGGAGCACCCAAACGGCTGCATCTGGATGCAAACGACCAACAGCCGCAAGTGGAGATGCGCTTCAACTGAATAACTACTGCGCTTGCAAATACGGCGTTAAAAAAGGGCTCAAAATCCTCATTTACTCTATGTAAACCCGAGGGTCGGTCCCACCGTTTTTCGCCCTTTTTTGCCTTGTCTTTGCTGCGCTCGTAACGTTATTCGAAGTAAGCGTGCAACAGACGAAGCGCCCACCCGGGCGCTTCATTTCACCTGACGATTCAGCGCCGCTACCAATTCCGGATCACGCGAATAAATGTCCTGCTTGTACTGCACGCGGCCATCACTACCAATCGCCACGGTGTAATACGCCAGCAAAATCGGCACCGGTGTCACCAAACCCAGATCACGGGTATTACCGGTAGCGATGGCGGTATCGATTTGTTCGCGGCTCCATTTATTCGGATCGTTCAACAACAATTCCACCAGCTCCAGCGGCCGCTCAACCCGGATGCAACCGGAACTGAATGCGCGCTGGCCGCGGCCGAACTGGCCCTTGGCCGTGGTGTCATGCAAGTACACGGCGTAGGGATTGGGGAAACGAATCACCACCTGACCCAACGGATTGGTCGGCCCTGATGCCTGCCGCAGCAGGATATTGCCCGGATGATTCCAGTCGATGCCGGCCGGGTCCAACGGCTTGCCTGCGGAATCCAGCACCTGCCAGTTGTTCTTGGCCAGATACTCCGGGTCCTTGCGCACATGGGGCAGCACATCTTCCTTGAAAATGGTGGGCGGAATGGTCCAGGTGGGATTGAAGGTGAAATAGGTCACCCGCGATTTGAAGATCGGTGTGCTGCGATACGGCTTGCCCACCTGCACCCGCGAATTCCACACCGGCTGGCCATCGCGATAGTAGTAGATGCGGAAGCCCGCCACGTCCACCAGCACGAAATTGCCTTTCGCCTCGTGCAGCAGCCAACGACCGCGCTCCAGATTGGCCCGGATCTGGTCGATGCGCACCTCCACCGGGATATTCAGCGCCGCCCGGGTGTCCTTCCCGACTGCGCCATCCGCATCCAGGTATTGCTCCCGCTGAAACTGCTTCACCGAATCCGACAGGATCTCATCGAAATGGGTGCTGCCAGGGCCACGCTCGGTCAGCAGACCCGCCGCCATCATGCGTTGACGCAGCAGTGGCACCCTGGCATCCCGCATACCCGGCTTCAGGGACGGGCCATCCGGCAACTGCTCCCAACCGCCTTTCTCGGCAATGGCATACAGCTTGCGTAAGCCTTCCCGCAGCCCCTGGTAGGCGGCCTGGGG
>DATLII010000416.1:0-9591 GCA_035539495.1 Dongiaceae bacterium | reverse complement strand
TTCTCGGTCAAGGACGTGGTGCAGTCGGCCCTGGCGCTGCAGGCTTACAGCGTGGGGGTGATGGGCTTCATGCTGGTGAAAGTGTTGGCGCCCGGCTATTACGCCCGCCTGGACACATCGACGCCGGTGAAGATTGGTATCTGGTCGATGGTGGCGAATATGGTGGTGAGCCTGGCTTTGATCGTACCTATGACCCATACCGGGTTGGCGCTGGCGACCTCGTTGTCGGCCCTGTTCAATGCTGGTCTGCTGTATCTGGGTCTGCGCAAGGCGGGGGTGTATGTCCCCGGCAAAGGCTGGCTGCGTTTTTTCCTGCGCTTGTGCTTCGCAACGCTGGCCATGTCGGCGGTGCTCTGGTGGCTGGCGCGGGATCTGGAGGAGTGGCTGGCCTGGGGCTGGCGTCAGCGGGTGTTGTGGCTGTCGCTGCTGGTGGTGGGAGGCATGGCGGCCTATGGAGCGGCACTGTACTTGAGCGGTGTGCGGGCACGGCATCTGCGGTCGCGGGCTGGGCCGGACGAGGACGGCCTGTAAGGACGGTCTGTCAGGACGGCCCGTTAGCTGCCGACGGGTTTGATTCCAATATCAGGGCCAAGACATTCCCGACGCAGTCTGTTCCAGTTAAATCGGCTGCCCAAGTCCGCTATAATGCGGGACTTTTGGCAGCACGGCACGGTTATGGAGTTGATTCGCGGCGTTCACAATCTCAGGCCCCGTCATCGGGGGTGCGTAGCCACTATTGGTAATTTCGATGGTGTGCATGCTGGTCACCGTGCCATCGTCGCGCAATTGCTGCAGCGGGCGCGGGCGATGGGCTTGCCGTCGGTGGTGATGGTGTTTGAGCCTCAGCCGCGCGAGTTCTTTGCGCCAGAGCTGGCGCCCGCCCGTCTGACGACTTTCCGTGAAAAATACGAAGCGTTGGCCTCTCTGGGCGTGGACCGGGTGCTGTGTGTTCGCTTCGATCATCGTATCAGCGCCCAGTCTGCCCGGGAATTCTGCGACAACATCCTGTTGAATGGGTTGGGCATTCGCCATTTGGTGGTGGGAGACGATTTCCGTTTCGGCCATGACCGCAGCGGCGATTTCGCATTCCTGCAAACGGTAGGTGCGGAAGCCGGTTTCAGCGTTGAGCATACCTGCACCTTCGAATTGGCCGGTGAGCGCGTGAGTAGTACTCGGGTGCGGGATTGTCTGGAACGTTCCGATTTCGATCTGGCGGCCGCGTTGCTGGGACAGCCGTTCTTCATGTCCGGCCGTGTGATGCATGGTCAGAAGCTGGGGCGTCAGTTGGGCGTGCCTACCGCGAATCTGCTGCCAAAACGTATTCGTACGCCGATCCGAGGTGTGTTCGCGGTGGAAGTTGCCGGTTTGGGCGAATTGAAGCGCGGTGTGGCCAACTTGGGCACGCGTCCCACTGTCAATGGCGAGCGGGTGCGGCTGGAAGTGCATCTGCTGGATTTTGATCAGGACATCTACGGACGCCACATGCGCGTCATTTTCCGCCACAAAATCCGCGACGAAAAAAAATTCGACGGACTGGGCGCACTCAAGGCCGGAATCCGGCAGGATATTGAGACTGCGCGCGCGTTTTTCCGGATCTGACCCAGCCAGAATCTCATCCTTGATCGACAAACTTTATAGCTACTGAACTTTTCCGACACAGGCAACGCTGACACAGGCAACAAACCGAAATGGCCGACTACAAAGCAACACTGAATTTGCCCAACACTGCTTTCGCGATGAAAGCCAATCTGGCGCAACGGGAGCCCGAGCTGCTCAAACACTGGCAGCAGATTGACTTGTATGGCCAGATTCAGGCTGTTGGAAAAGGACGTCCGCAATTCATTCTGCACGACGGCCCTCCGTATGCGAACGGCGAGATTCACATCGGCCATGCGGTGAACAAAATTCTGAAAGATGTGATCGTGAAGTCGAAGCGGCTGAGTGGTTTTGACGCGCCCTATGTGCCAGGCTGGGATTGTCATGGTCTGCCGATCGAGCACAACGTGGAGAAAAAAATCGGCAAGGCTGGCGTGAAAGTGCCGTACGCGGAATTTCGCAAGAAGTGCCGTGAGTATGCGATGCAGCAAGTGAACGGTCAGCGTGAAGATTTCATCCGTCTGGGTGTGCTGGGTGATTGGCAGAATCCGTATTTGA
Source organism: Dongiaceae bacterium (assembly GCA_035539495.1). GTDB lineage: Bacteria > Pseudomonadota > Gammaproteobacteria > Pseudomonadales > Ketobacteraceae > Ch67. The sequence continues at coordinate 7,437 of DATLII010000416.1, read as the reverse complement.
CGATGGATTTTAAAACCGAGGCCGACACCATTCGTGCACTAGGTAAAATCGCGGCCAACGGCCATTTGGTGAAAGGCTTCAAACCGGTGTATTGGAGCGTGGTGGGTGGCTCGGCGCTGGCGGAAGCGGAAGTGGAATACCAGGAGAAAACCTCCACGCAGGTGGATGTGCGTTTTCATCCGGTGGATGCGGCTGCATTCGCGCGTGCGTTTGGTGTCGGCGACGTCAGTTTGCCGCTGTCTGTAGTGATCTGGACGACCACGCCCTGGACATTGCCCGCGAACCAGGCGGTGGCGCTGAATCGCGATTTGCCTTACAGCCTGGTGCAGTTGGATGCAGGAAAAGGTGACGAAATCGTTCTGCTGGCCAGCGCGTTGGTGGAATCGGTGTGCGCCCGTTACGGTGTTGAATCCTGGCAGGTGCTGGGCGAAACCACCGGCGCGGAATTGGAACAGCAAAAATTGAAGCATCCGTTCTACGATCGCATCGTGCCGGTTGTGTTGGGTGATCACGTCACGACCGATGCCGGTACCGGTGCCGTGCATATCGCACCCGACCACGGTATGGACGACTTTAACGTGGGTCTGAAATATGGCATCGCCACGCTCAATTATGTGGGTGCCGACGGCCGCTATGGCGAGAGCACACCACTGCTGGCGGGTGATCATGTGTATGACGTCGAGCCGAAAATTCTGGCGCTGCTGGAAGAGAAGGGCGCGCTGGTGCGGCAGGCCAAGATGCGTCACAGCTATCCGCATTGCTGGCGCACGAAAACGCCGCTGATTTTCCGCGCCACGCCGCAGTGGTTCATCAGCATGAATCAGAAGGGCCTGCTGGACGCCTGCACCAAAGCCGTGAACAAGGTGGAGTGGGTGCCGGACTGGGGTAAAAGCCGCATCGACGCCATGTTGGAGTCGAGCCCGGATTGGTGTATCTCGCGTCAGCGTACCTGGGGCGTGCCCATTGCGCTGTTCGTGCATAAAGAGACGCAGGAATTGCACCCGCGCACTGCGGAGTTGATCGAGGCCGTGGCGAAGAAAGTGGATGTCGCCGGTATGGATGCCTGGTTCGATCTGGAACCCGCTGAGTTGCTCGGTGCAGATGCGGCGCAGTATGAAAAAGTCACGGACACGCTGGATGTGTGGTTCGATTCCGGCGTGACGCATTTTTCTGTGCTGGAGCAGCGCGCAGGCCTGCGGGTTCCTGCAGATTTATATCTGGAAGGTTCCGATCAGCACCGCGGCTGGTTCCAGTCGTCGCTGAAAACCAGCTTGGCGATTCGCGGTGATGCGCCCTATAAAACCGTGTTGACGCACGGCTTCACAGTGGATGCACAGGGCAAGAAAATGTCGAAGTCCCTGGGCAACGTGGTGTCGCCGCAAACGGTGGTGAAAAACCTGGGCGCGGACATCATCCGCTTGTGGGTTAGCGCTACTGATTATCGCGCTGAAATGACGGTATCCGATGAAATCCTGAAGCGCACCGCCGATTCCTATCGTCGCATCCGCAATACTGCGCGCTTCCTGCTTTCCAACCTGAACGGCTTTGATCCGGCACAGCATCTGGTTGCGCCTGAGCAGATGGTCGCGCTCGACAAGTGGGTTGTGCACCGCGCGGCCCGGCTGCAGAAAGAAATCATCTCCCACTACGACAAATATCAATTCCACCTGATCTATCAGAAGCTGCATAACTTCTGCATCGTGGATCTGGGTGGTTTCTACCTGGATGTGATCAAAGACCGTCAGTACACCTGCAAGGAAAACAGTGTGGCACGGCGGTCGGCGCAGACGGCGTTGTATCACATTGCCGAAGCGCTGGTACGTTGGGTGGCGCCGATCCTGAGCTTCACAGCCGATGAGTTGTGGCAATTCCTGCCGGGCAAGCGCAGCGCGTCTGTGCATCTGGAAACCTGGTACACCGGCTTGTTTGAATTGCCTGCGGGTTCTGCATTAAGCAGCGACTTCTGGCAAACCGTGCAGAACGTGAAAACCGCGGTGAACAAACAGCTGGAAGACGCCCGCGCGAAAGAAATTGTCGGTGGCAGTCTGGAAGCGGAAGTGGATCTATATTGCAGCACGGAACTGAAAGTTGACCTGGATCGCTTGGGCGACGAATTGCGTTTTGCGCTGATTACCTCGGCTGCTCGCGTGCATCAATGGAATGAAGGCGGCGACATCACCGAAGTGGACGGGTTGCGGGTGGAGGTAAGCGCCAGTGCCAACGCCAAGTGCGCACGCTGCTGGCATCACCGCGCCGACGTCGGTGCCAATGCTGCTCATGCGGAACTGTGTCTGCGTTGCGTCGATAACGTGGAAGGCGATGGCGAAGCCCGGGAATTCTGCTGATGGCGACTGGCAAAGAGACAACGATGAGCGAAGGGAATAAAGCGAACCCAGCCCCGGCTTCCAGTGGCGCTGTTGGCATGTTGAAGTGGTTGTGGCTGTCGCTGGTGGTGGTTGTGCTGGATCAAATCACCAAATGGGTCATCGTCTTCCAGCTGGAACACGGTGAAGTGGTGCCGGTGTTTCCCACCTTCAATCTGACCCACGTCTACAACCCTGGTGCGGCCTGGAGTTTTCTGGCCAATGCTGGCGGCTGGCAACGCTGGTTTTTCTCGGCGGTGGCGGCGGTGGTGAGCGTGGTGCTGGTGGGCTGGTTGCGCAAAATTCCTCGCACCGATTGGTGGATGGCGATGGCTGTGTCCCTGATTCTGGGCGGCGCGCTGGGCAACGTAATCGATCGCGTCATGCTTGGACATGTCATCGATTTTCTGGATTTCTATTGGCCGCCGGCAGATAGCTGGAGCGCCAGCCACTTTCCGGCCTTCAACGTTGCGGATTGTGGCATCACCGTGGGCGCGGCCATGTTGATCATCGACATGATCCGCAACCCAGGCAAATGATAGCAAGCTGTAATATGAGTCATGCAACATGAGTAACGACAATCGCATCGGACCCGGCAAGCGCGTGACGCTGCACTTTTCCGTTTTGTTGCTGGACGGTTCCGTGGTGGACAGCACCAAGTCACGCGCGCCAGCCACCTTCTCTGTGGGTGATGGCAATTTACTGCCTGGTTTTGAGCAATCACTGTTTGGTTTGAAGCCCGGTGATAAGCGCTCGATCGTGCTGGAAGCGGCCAATGCCTTTGGCCCGCACAATCCAGAAAATATTCACGTCATGCGGCGCGGACAATTCAGCCGTGATTTGCACCTGGCGCCGGGCGTTGTGGTGTCGTTCGCGGATAAAAGCAAAGCCGAACTGCCGGGCATGATCGCGGCGGTGGAGGGAGACTCGGTGACGGTGGATTTCAACCATCCGCTGGCGGGCCGGGATCTGACATTTCAAGTGGAAATTATCAACGTGGTGGATGCGGATTCCCAGACCGTGCATATGCATGGTTGAGGAATGCGGCTTTCAGCCAGACCCATTGGACACAGCAACTTCAAGATGAAGTGAGTGAGGCGGACATGGAAATCAAAATGGCAAATCCACGTGGGTTTTGTGCGGGCGTTGATCGTGCGATTGCAATTGTGAATCGGGCGCTGGAGGTATTTGGTGCGCCGATTTACGTGCGGCATGAAGTGGTGCACAACAAATTTGTGGTGGATGATCTGCGTGATCGTGGTGCTGTGTTCGTGGATGAACTGCATGAAGTGCCGGACGATGCCATTGTGATTTTCAGCGCCCACGGTGTGTCGAAGGCGGTGCAGAATGAAGCGGCCGATCGTGGTTTGAAAGTATTTGACGCCACCTGCCCGCTGGTGACCAAGGTGCACATGGAGGTGATGAGCTATTCCCGCAGCGGCACCGAGTGCGTGTTGATCGGGCATGAGGGCCATCCTGAAGTGGAGGGCACCATGGGGCAATACGACAAGGCTCAGGGCGGCGATATTTATCTGGTGGAAACGGTGGCTGATGTGCCCCGCCTGCCGGTGAAAAATCCGGAGAAGCTGGCGTATGTTACCCAGACGACATTGTCGGTGGATGATACGGCTGCGGTTATTGATGCGCTGCGTCAGCATTTCCCGCATATAAAGGGGCCGCGCAAGGACGATATTTGTTATGCCACGCAGAACCGTCAGGATGCGGTGAAGACCTTGGCGTTGGAGACGGATGTGGTGTTCGTGGTGGGATCGCCGAACAGTTCTAACTCCAATCGCTTGCGGGAATTGGCGGAACGCTGTGGTGCGCGGGCTTATCTGGTGGATAGCCCGGATCAGATGCAGCGAGGCTGGCTGGATGGGGTGAAGGTGATTGGCCTCACCGCGGGCGCAAGTGCGCCGGAGGAGCTGGTGTCGCAGGTGGTGAATCAGTTGAAGGAGTGGGGTGGTACCGATACGCGGGAGCTGCTGGGGCGGGAGGAGAATATTGTGTTCTCCATGCCTAAGGAATTGAGGTAAAGCGGCGGAATTCCTGCTGTGTTAAGGACGACATTCGCAGCCTAAGAAATCCAGGCTGAGAAGGCGCTCACACGGCCTAAACTGTCGAAACGGGGAATGGAGAGCTATTCTTGTATAAATAGCCACCAAAAGAGGACGTTCGTCATGTTGTCCGCCCGCCAGAACAAAGGTTTTACCCTGATGGAGTTAATGATCGTCGTTGCTATTATGGCCCTCCTTGCAATGATCGCCTATCCGTCTTACCTGGATTCCGTTCGCAAGTCCGCGCGCACTGAGGCAAAAAGCAAATTGACTACCGCAGCTGCTGCAATGGACCGTCTCAAAGCGGTCAGCCTGTCCTATGCGGGTGCCACAGTGGGAGCTGGGCCAACCTATACAATGACCAATCGCTCGCCTGAATCGGGAACAATCAAGTACAACTTGAGTTTCGTGGGAACACCCGATGCAACAACATATGTCCTAAAAGCAGCTTCTACTGATGCGCAAGATAGTAATGGTAGCGGTGTTGAAATCGTGATGATTAACCAGGCTGGGCAGACCTGTATCGCAACTAAAAGCGCAAGCTCTGATGTCTGCGCTTTTGGTACTGATCCGGCTTGGTGAGTGCTCCTTCCTATTGATATTCAGCTTTTCGAGCAGAAGCAGATTTAGTCACGGCTTGCCGACGCAGCATAACCGTGACTTTTGTCCAGATACCTCCTTTCCCAGTGTGATTCCGAGCTTCCGGACCAAGAAACTTTTTGTTTAGTCAGGCCATGCTGGCCCAGCAAATCCTTGGTATCGCTTTGAGGCCCTCGAGCAGCTCGTCGAGGAGCGTTTGCTGCTTTTCGGTAAGGTTGGTCATCTTGGTTTCCTTGGGATGTAAGAAAACGGTTTAAACAGTTTTGTTTATACCCTCTGCGTAGTTCAACCAATTATCCAGGCCATGCACATACTGTGGTGTGCTTTTGTCGTGCTCTGGTCAGAGCCGCCTGATACTCGCAGTTGCTTGATGGGCGGCTTAAGATATAGATATCCAAAAAGACAAAACCAGCCACCCTTGCGGATGACTGGTTTCGCGCACTTAACACAGTCTGTTTATTTCAATAGTGCGGGTTCTCATACCAACGGGTACGGCGGAGCCCCTTGTTGCTTGAGCCGGCGTCCCGCGCATAAGTACCAGCCAGAATGGTTGACGTGCCGTCGGAGTTGAAAACGATCTGCACATCGCCCGTAATGGTGCTGGTGATACCCTCAACCGACCGATCCAGCAGGTTTTCAGCATCAGTTGTCGCGGCTCTTCCATCGAATACGTTGAAGATATAGAGCGAAGAGGAGCCTGTGCCTGGGCTACATTGATTCGAAGCCGTTGATGAGCCGGTTTCCGGAATGTAGCTGGTTGTATACACCAGTCCTTGGAAGATCAGCGGGGTGGAGAAAATCTTTTCACCGTCTGCTCCGGTTCCGGATGTTGTGGTTACGTTGAAGTAGAACCCTTTCTTGCCAGTAAATGTCGCAAGGCTCGAGGCGTTGTAACCGTACGATGTAACATCTTCCAGATTTGTATGCGTCAACGACGGCACGGTGACAGAGCCTCCAAGGTTGGTAGTCAGCGCTGTCGTATCTTCAAAGACATAGACACGATCCTGGGTGCCAACGTACGCAGGATGTGAGCGGTTGCCTGAACCGATGGCAACACCCATATACTGTGCACCGCCCGGGCGCTGCAGAATACCGATACCCGGCGCTTCAAAAAAGCGGCGCTGATCGGCAATGCTGGAAGCTGATGCTGCTTCTCCCAAGCTGGCAATCTTGGCTACCCGAATGACCATATTGCCGCACGTTGACGTGATGGTGCTGGCACAGGTTGTCGCAGTACCATCATTGGTACCCTTGTTCCGCAGATCCATTCGGAATACCTGCCCACCCAAGTCAGCGAAATAGATCAGATCGGTATAACCATCGCCGTCGCGATCCACCGGTGTAGGGGAGCCCGTAATACTGTACTTCATGTCTGCAACGTTGAGAGTCGGCGCCTCGGTTACGCTGGTGGTTGTGCCAGTACCATATGGACTGGTTCCATTTGGTGCCGCCCAGAACAGCAGGTTCCCTGTCTTGGCATCGACAATATACAACTGATGGCCATACGCATCAGTACCAAATGTAGATGCAGGAGTTACAACAGTTGTAGTACCGGATTTATATGGCTGGGTCTCATTGGTGGGGTCATAGCCACCACCGAACACCAGTACAGTGCGTCCTTCTTCGGTGGTGCCGTTATTCAATGCGATTCGCGCCAACACCGGCTTGGACCAGGTTTGTCCCAGCCAGCGATAGGCGCCGCTAGGTATCGAGGCGATATTGATTGGGCGGTATACGGTGCGACCATCGCTGTCGGACATAGTATTGAAACCCCCAGCAAGAGAGCCTTTGATGGTCCATTTGATGGTGGGGGACGTTATGTTGGTTACATCCATTGCATAATAATTGCTACCACCCATGCGCATGCCACCATAGAGATAGGCCCAGTCGCCCGTATCCTTGATATCGCCGTCATTGTTGGCGTCGCGGCGCCAGGGTGCCCAGGTGCTGTCAAGGCCATATGTGCGGCTGGCTGCGCCTGTCCATGCGGTAACAGGCACCTCCGTTTTCGGTATCAGCGGTAGCATGTCTTTGGGAATATAGGCGAACTTCTCTTCTCCGGTGTTGGCGTCAACGCCATACAACACCCCGGCATTGGTGCTAAAGAAGGCATAGTTTTCTTGCAGAGCGCCGTCGGCGAGAGCGTTGTTTAAGGCTGTCTGACGAGTAGTGCCCGATCCTGAATCGCCAGTAAAACCGTAGTTAACCAGCACAGGCTGAGAGTGCAAGGGATCTCCTGCGAGCATGGCAATTTTGCCAGAGGCCCTTACCCCCTTGGCCCAGTCGATTTTCTGATTGAACGAGACTGCTTTGTTCGCATCGCTGCTCCCTAATGCAGAAACATTTCCGTTACAGTACGGCGCAGTGGAACTGGCGCAGGCGTCGCTATACCCCAGATATCCCGCCGCAGTGGTAAC
>DATLII010000415.1:0-3505 GCA_035539495.1 Dongiaceae bacterium | reverse complement strand
CGATTTCACATCCACACGCCACTTTGCACCACACGGGATTCAACCGCTGCTGCCAGGCACGTGTCCTCTGATGTGGCGACACCACATGCTCGAAGAACACCAGGCGACCGCCTGGCTTCAGCACACGAAACGCTTCCCGCGCTGCTTTTTCAGGCTCGGGAATCGTGCAGAACACCAGACAAGCCACTACCGTATCGAATTCTCCGTCCGCGAATGGCAACACCCGCGCGTCACCGGTCGCGAGTGAAATCGGCACGCCGTGCGCCGTTGTACTGGCTACGCGGCGCGCCTTTTCCAGCATGGCTTCCACTGGCTCGATACCGACTACCTCCTTCACACCCTCTTGGTAGTACCCCAGGTTTGCGCCCGTACCCGCGCCAATTTCCAGCACGCGCCCTTTCGCCTGTCCAATCAGATCGGCAATCTGGCGACGAAAACCACGGGTAGCCCACTCCATCACGGGTGGAAAAAGATAACTTTCGTAGAAACTCATGCGATCCCTCGCTGCAGGAAAATTGTTGCGATCGTCGTCAGCCTGCTCGCTGTGGAGAAAGCCGCGCGAGCCATTGATCGCCCCAATAGTACAACAGCAAACCGCTGCCAATCATCGCCGCGCCCGTGACCAGCGTCGGTGTGATAGCCTCACCGTTCAACGCCGACCCCAGCGAGAGGGCCAGCACCGGTGTTACTAGCGTAGTAAGCGCCACCGTGCTGGCGGGCAGATGTTTCAGCACGTAGAAATAGCAGAAGAAACCGATGAACGAGCCGAACAGCGCCAGATACAGAATGGCACCAATAGCACGCGGCTCCAGTGACTGGATCTGCAGCCCCACTACCGCCGCCACCGCGCCATAGAGCGGTGTCGCCATCATCAGCGTTCCCACGGTCTGCGCCAACGGATGCACCACCGGCCCTTCCCGTTTGATCAGCACTCCGCTGAGACAAAAGCAAAACACGCTAAACAACACCAGCGCAAACCCCAGAAAATTGCCGTTCAACAACACAATCTCGTGACGAAACACCACCATCAATCCAGCCAACCCTAGCGCCATAGCCAGCCATTTACTGAGAGAAAATGGTGGTTCATCCAGCAGGAAACGCGACAACAGTGCCGACATTACCGGCGCCAATCCATACAGAATTGAAATCAATCCTGACGGCATGTACTGCGCGCCAAAATACACACACAGCAATCCGACAAACACGCCAATGTTGGAGAACGCATAGATCCGTACCGCCTGCCGATGCCAGGGCACCGCGATCTGCCATAACCGTGCCAGCACCCAACCCAAGGCGGCCGCCAGCAAAACACGGCCAAAAGCTCCCGCCACCGGCGACATACCCTGGGAACTCCACTTCACACCCAGCGGCGTGGTGGACCACACTAAAATCACAACGATATAAGCAGCAGGCACCGACATGTGTTCACTCCTTTTTTCCTCCTTCTTGTTATGCAGCGGACCTTGAGCCTGCGCCAGAAACGAAAAAGGCCGCAGGTTGCTGGAACGCTGCGGCCTTTGAATCGGTGGAATGTTCTCTCTAAAACCTCATTCCCCTTACCACAGCAGTTCCGTTTGCACGCCACGCGCGGACTCGCGCGCAGACCATCGCATGGCGCTTAATCGCCACGGGGGGTAGTGCTGGAATGAGTGCTGTGATTTGGTATGTCATAGTTCTACACTATAGGCGGCTGGCAAAAACAGGGTCAAACTCTTTTTTGTAATTTCAGAAAAAATTCACGAACTGATTCACACGCAACGATATGCAGATTTATTTGGTAGGTGGCGCCGTACGCGACGAATTGCTGGGCATTCCAAGCAAAGATCGCGACTGGGTAGTAGTGGGCGCAACAGAACAGTCCATGCGCGATCAAGGTTTTACACCCGTAGGCAAAGATTTTCCCGTGTTCCTGCATCCAGTCAGCCACGAGGAATATGCCCTCGCCCGCACCGAGCGTAAAAGCGGCCGCGGCTATACCGGGTTCGAATGCTACAGTGGCAGCGAAGTGACCTTGGAACAGGATCTCTCGCGGCGGGATCTCACCATCAATGCCATCGCCCGCCAGAATGATGGCACGTTGGTGGACCCGTTCCATGGCCAGCAGGATCTGCAAGACCGATTCCTCCGCCATGTGTCACCCGCCTTCGTCGAAGATCCTCTGCGCGTGTTGCGGGTGGCCCGCTTTCTGGCGCGCTTTCATGATCGCGGTTTTCAAATCGCCGATGAAACTCTGGAGTTAATGCGCTCCATTGCTGCCAGTGGCGAACTGCAGACACTTACGCCGGAACGGGTCTGGACTGAAACCGAAAAGGCCTTGTTGGAACCATCACCCTGGCGCTATTTCGAGGCCTTGCGTGATTGCGGCGCATTAACTGTTGTATTTCCGGAATTGGATCGCTTATTCGGTGTGCCACAACCACCCAAACACCATCCGGAAGTCGACACCGGCATTCACGTGATGCTGACACTGCAGGCGGCGTTGAATTTGATGCAGGCTCACCCGCTGGATAAATCCAATCGCGTGGCCGTGCTCTTCGCCTTGATCTGTCACGACCTAGGCAAAGGCATGACGCCGGAATATCAGTGGCCCAGCCATCCGGGTCACGAATCCGTCAGCGCGCATCTGGCCGACAAGCTGTGCACGCGCATACGCGCGCCCAATCCAGTCAAACGGCTTTGCTTGTTAGTTGCCGAATATCACACTCACTGCCATCGCGCTTTCGAACTGAAACCGGCTACCGTAATGCGCTTGCTGGAAGGACTGGATGTATTGCGGCGACCGGAAACCTTGCCGCTGTTTTTGATGGCATGCGAAGCGGATGCTCGTGGTCGCACTGGCCTGGAGGATCGCCCTTATCCGCAGGTAGATTATCTGCGCGATTGCATGACCGCCGTGCGCAATGTAGACGCGAAACCATTGGTGGGTCTCGGCTTCAAAGGTGAAACCCTGGGCATCGAATTGCGCAAGCGCCGCATCGACGCAATTCGCAATGTGAAAAATTGCTATGTGAAGGAATCCTAAGGAAGAACAATGACGATCGATTCATCCCGCAAAGTGGCGCTGATTACCGGCTCCGCCCGCCGCATCGGCGCTCATACCGCTGCTTATTTTCATCAGCGCGATTACGACATCGTGTTGCATTACCGTCAGTCCGGCGACAGCGCCAAGTCTTTGCGCGATAAGCTCAATGCTACTCGCCCCCATTCATGCATCGCGCTGCACGCCGATCTGGCCGATCCCGCCGCATGGGGACAATTAGCAGAACAGGTACGCAGCTGGAAACATCGGCTCGATCTGCTGGTGAACAACGCGTCGTCTTATTATCCGACTGAATTCGGCAACACCACCTTGGAACAATGGAACGATCTGTTCTCCAGCAACGCCACCGCGCCATTTTTTCTCACTCAACAATTGCTGCCGCTGCTGCTGCAAAGCCGGGGCTGCGTGGTGAATATCGTCGATATCAATGCCGACAAGCCACTACCGGATTTCACACCCTATTGC
>DATLII010000414.1:0-2394 GCA_035539495.1 Dongiaceae bacterium | reverse complement strand
CAGGTAGAACAGGGTGTCGCCGAGACTGAAGCCGCTGTAGCCGGCCCCGGCGCTGGCGGCGATCTGCTGGCGTCGCACCAGATCGGTTTCGATGCGGGCGCTGTAGCCGCCATCGAGCACGCCGGCCAGCATGCGCAGCGCGTAGACTTCATTTTCGTCGCCGGTGTTGATGCCCGGCACGTTGTAACCCACGAACAGCGCCGGCAGCTTGGCGGGCAATTCCACTGTGGTGCGGCGTTCACCCAGCCCGGCCACTTCGCGATTCACCTGGGGCTTGGGCACCTCGCGGCGCGGAATCGGGCCGAAATAGCGGGCCGCCAGTTCGAACACCTGCTGCGCCTGCACATCGCCCACCACAATCAGGATCGCGTTGTTGGGGGTGTACCACTGCTTGTACCAGACGCGCACATCGGCGGCGGTGATGCGGTCGATGTCGTGCATCCAGCCAATGATGGGATTGTGATAGCCGGACGACAGAAACGCCGTCGCCATGAAGCGCTCGTAGGCCAGCGAATTGGGATCGTCGTCGGTGCGCAGGCGGCGTTCTTCCTTCACCACCTGCAATTCCTTGGTGAACTCGCCGTCCGGGATCAGCGCGTTTTGCATGCGATCGGCTTCCAGCTCGATGCTCAGGGGCAGGTTGCGCGCACTCATCAGCTGGTAGTAACCGGTGTAATCGTAGGTGGTGAAGGCGTTCTCGCTGCCGCCGTAGTTGGCCACGATCTTGGAGAACTCACCGGACGGCACCTTGGGAGTGCCTTTAAACATCATGTGCTCCAGCACGTGAGAAATGCCGGTAAGCCCTGGCGTTTCATAGGTGGAGCCCACCTTGTACCAGACCTGCGACACCATCACCGGTGCGCGATGGTCTTCCCGCACGATGATCTTGAGTCCGTTATCCAGGGTGTGAGTGAAAGTGCGGTCGGCGACCGGGCTGCTGGTCGACGCCGGCTCCTGCCCTTGGGCAAATGAAGAGGCAGGCAAAATCAGTAGGGCGAGGCTCGCCATTGCGAGGCGGCCAGTGCGGTTCCAAAGCATAGTGGTATGGGAAATCCGTCGGGTTAATTTGCTGCTGAGTCGGGGCGGAACAAATGGTAGGATACCCCACTCGCAATGACCAGTGTTGGACCACACTGCCGGCCTTCAGTTCGCGGCCCGGTTCCACTGATGTTTTTCAGACATAACGCTTCGGCTTTAGAGCGTCCAGAGAGCGTTTAGTAGAGAATCCAGAGGTTTCATGATGCAGACGGCTGCCCGCGAACGTGCGTTGTTCGTGCGTTTTCTTGCGTCCAGCGGCGGTGTCCTGCGGGGGCCGGAACCCCTGTGCGAGCAGGAACTGTTCGCGCGCTTCTTTACCGCAACCGCCCCTGCGCGGCCGGTTCCAGTAGCCAAGCCGGTGCCGAAGCCGGTTGCTCCCACCCCCGCTCCGGTTGCAGCACCGACGCCTGTAGCCGCCAAACCGGCCCCGGCATCTGTAGCAGTCGAAGTTGCCGAAGCCCCCGTTTCCTTTTTTGCCCGCGTCAAACAGGGTTTGTCCCGTACCCGCGCTGGTCTGTCTGATGGCCTGGCCAGATTGCTGCTGGGCAAGAAAACTATCGACGATGATCTGCTGGACGAAATCGAAACCCAATTGCTCACCGCTGATTTGGGCGTGGACGCCACCCGCCGCATTCTGGATGCGATCACTGCGCGACTGAAGCGCAAAGAGCTGGCGGATTCCGATGCGCTCTACAACGCACTGCAGCAGGAAATGGCGACGATTCTGCAACAGTCCAATCCGCAAAAGTCCGGCGGCGCTGGCGGTTTCCACATCGATGCCACGAAAAAGCCGTACGTGATTCTGATGGTAGGCGTAAACGGCGTCGGCAAGACCACCACCATCGGCAAGCTGGCGAAAAAACTGCAACAAGACGGCAAGTCCGTGATGCTGGCCGCTGGCGATACCTTCCGCGCCGCCGCCGTTGAACAGTTGCAGGTGTGGGGCGAGCGCAACAACATTTCAGTAGTGGCCCAACACAGCGGTGCTGACAGCGCTTCCGTAATTTTTGACGCGCTGCAATCCGCCAAAGCCAAAGGCGTGGACGTGCTGATTGCCGACACCGCCGGCCGCTTGCACACCAAAAGCAATTTGATGGAAGAGCTGGGCAAGGTGAAGCGTGTGATGGGCAAGCTGGACACCAGCGCGCCACACGAAGTGATGCTGGTGCTGGATGCCGGCACTGGCCAAAACGCGCTGAATCAGGCGCAGCAGTTTCACGAAGCAGTGGGTGTCACCGGCATCACGCTCACCAAGCTGGATGGCACCGCGAAAGGCGGCATCGTATTCGCCATCGCTTCGATCGCTATCGCCAACCTCACCGTGCAGTGGCGTTGGACAGCCTGCGGCGTCTGGTC
>DATLII010000413.1:0-6957 GCA_035539495.1 Dongiaceae bacterium | reverse complement strand
CCCTGGAGCAGACTCCGGGTGTTTACTGGTTTGCATCCTGTGAGAGGGGTGATCACTGTGTCGACCTGTTGTAACGACAAGAATGGCTGTAGTGGGAATGTGCCTGATGGCCGCAAGCTTTCCGTCATCATGCCGGAAGCGAATGCCTTAGCGGCAGACACTGAGCGCTTCCGCATAGCGCAGATGGATTGTCCCACTGAGGAAAAACTACTGCGGGACAAGCTGTCGCGTGTGCCCGGAGTGACTGCGCTTGAATTCAATTTGATGCAGCGGGTGTTGACGGTTACCCGGTCTGCTATTGCGCGCGACTCTGTGGTGGCCGCTATCCGCGAATTGGGATTTACGCCGGAGCCGTACGATTCGTCACACTCTTCCGAAAATAGTCAGGCAACAGATCAAGCGCCGAAAAAAACCGTTCTCTGGTCGTTGGTGTTGTCCGGCCTTGCTGCTGCCGGTGCTGAAGTGGTGGAGTGGCTGGCTGGTCCCACCTGGTTGGTGGCAACGCTTGCTTTGGTTGCTGTTGCAAGCGTTGGCTTGGGTACTTACCGCAAGGGCTGGATCGCCCTGAAAAATCGCAATCTCAATATCAATGCGTTGATGAGTATCGCTGTCACCGGTGCCATGCTGATTGGGCAGTGGCCTGAGGCGGCCATGGTGATGTTTCTGTTCACTGTGGCGGAGTTGATCGAGGCGCGTTCCCTCGATCGTGCTCGCAATGCGATTCGCGGTCTGTTGGCGTTGTCGCCGCAACAGGTGGACGTGCGCCAGCCAGACGGCAGTTGGCAGGCAGTGGATGCGCGCACGGTGCAAATGGGAGCCCGCGTGCGTGTGCGGCCGGGCGAGCGTATTGGACTGGACGGTGAAGTGGAGCAAGGTCAGTCCTGCGTGAATCAGGCGCCGATTACGGGCGAAAGTCTGCCGGTGGAGAAAGCGTCGGGTGATACGTTGTTCGCTGGCTCATTGAATCAGTCTGGCATATTGGAATATCGAGTCACCGCCGTTGCGGGCGACACCACATTGGCGCGGATCATTCATGCGGTGGAAGAAGCCCAAGGTGCCCGTGCACCCACCCAGCGTTTTGTTGATCGCTTTTCACAAATTTATACGCCGGCTGTTTTTCTGCTGGCTTTGTTGGTGGCGTTGGTGCCGCCGTTGTATTTGGCACCGCAGGATTTGCAGGTGTGGCTGGACTGGATTTATCGCGCACTGGTGTTGCTGGTGATTGCTTGCCCCTGCGCGTTGGTGATTTCCACGCCAGTCACGATTGTCAGTGGCCTGGCTACTGCGGCGCGACGTGGCATTCTGGTGAAAGGTGGCGCCCATCTGGAAGCAGGGAAATCGTTGCAGGTTCTAGCGCTGGATAAAACCGGCACGCTCACGCATGGCCGTCCAGTGCAGACCGATTGCATTCCATTGCAGAATGGCGATGCTGCACAATTGCAGGCATTGGCAGCCGCGCTTGCGCGGCAGTCCGTTCATCCCGTATCAAAAGCGGTGGCGCAGGCATTCGAAACGAAAAGTCTTATGAGGGATGTGAGCCAATTTGAGGATTTGCCCGGTCGTGGCGTGCGAGGCTTGATTGAAGGTCGGCTTTTGCATCTTGGCAATCATCGTCTGATTGAAGAGCTGGGCTTGTGTTCACCTGAACTGGAACAACAGTTGGAGCCATTGGAACGGCAAGGTAAAACGGCTGTGTTGTTGGCCGACGCACAGCGCGTGTTGGCCATTTTCGCAGTGGCGGATGCAGTGCGGCCTACCAGCGCCAATGCGATTGCCGCGCTGCATAAGTTGGGCATTCGCACACTGATGCTGACGGGTGACAACGTTCACACGGCTCAGGCGATTGCTGATCAAGTGGGCATTGAAACCGTGCGCGCTGGCCTGTTGCCAAACGACAAGCTGCAGCAAGTGCGTGATCTGGTGGAAGGCGGAACGGTGGTCGGCATGGTGGGTGACGGCATCAATGACGCACCAGCCCTGGCTCGCGCCAATATCGGTTTTGCGATGGGTGCTGCCGGCAGTGATATTGCGATTGAAACTGCTGACGTGGCACTGATGGATGACGACCTGCGCAAGATACCGGAATTCGTGCAATTGTCGCGGCGGACGTCAGCCGTGCTGAAACAGAATATTGTGATTGCATTGGGTATCAAACTGGTATTTCTGCTGCTGTCGGTGGTGGGTATAGCCACGCTGTGGATGGCGGTGTTTGCTGATGTAGGTGCCAGCTTGATCGTGGTGGCCAATGGTTTACGGCTGCTGCGCGCCGGCGGTAATGAAAGTTGAACGGAACATTGGTTGTGTTACCTGACGCTTTTGGCTACTCTGCTGCAAACCCGATTGAGTCTATGTTTCGGTTCTGAATCTCACATGAAAAAAACGCTGTCGATTCTGCTGATGTTTGTCGTTGCGCTGCAATCCCTGATTGCATTCGCCGACGCGCATCATGTATTGCCATCGGCGACAGTTGCCGCTCATGAGCATGAGTCAACGCATGCGGAGCTGGCCTGCCATGTGGAATCCCTCTATCAAGGCTTCACCGATGATGGCACCCGTGTCCACCAGGATCACTGTTGTCACGCCAGTTGCTCGTTTGCTCCCTTTCTGACACATCAACCCCAACATTCTGCTGGCATCCTGTATGCGTCATCGGGATTTCTGCATTATGTGCGGCCGTTTTCCTCCTGGATTTCTACCCCGGATTTCCGCCCTCCCATCGTTTGATCCTGTTGTTCATACCTTTTGCAGCATAAGTCCTGCCGGACTGATTCCGGTGGCGGGCCGCTATTAATTTCACAACAGGAATACGTCATGAATCGTTTCATGTCGCGCTTGTTTGCGCTTTGTTTTTTGTTTGCCTCCGTTTTCACCCTCTCATCGGCTTGGGCTGATGCGCCCAGTATTGAAATCATTTCCGACTCTGCGCAGAAGTGGGATTTCAGGCAGGTAGTTGCCACGCAAACGGATCAGGGCTGGGTGGTATCCGGGCGGCTTAACCATCGGATGGATGTCGGCTTGCCGGCGGGCCATGTCGATTTTGCAGCGTATGGGCCGGATGGCCGTCTGTTGGCAGAAGCCACTACACATTATTCGCCGTCGCAACTGACACCCAAGTCTCGCAAGAAAGGCGGTGTGCGCTTTTCGGTGGTGGTGGCGCAAAGCCTGCCGGATGGCGCCCGTGTTCGCGTGGCGTTTCACCCCGAGCCAGTGCAATCCGAGTCGCCAACACCTTCTCACTCCGTCAACGTTTCCCGCTGATCCAGGTGCGATAAAGAGGATTCGGACATGCTGAAACTGACTGTGGAATTAGCGCATTGGCGCCGTGCGCGCTGGTTTTTTCTGATTTGGGTATTGCTCACGACGACATTCACAACCACCGCGTTGCGGGCGGAAGAATCTGCCACTCTCACGCTGGCACAGGCGATAGATCTGACGCTGCAAAAAAATCCTGCGCTGAAAGTATTTCCGCTGCGAGAGCGCGCATTGCAGGGTGATGCGATGACACAGGCTCAGCGTCCGCCGCTGTCGGTGGTGGCGGAGCTGGAAAATGTTGCCGGTTCCGGCCCCTACACCGGTTTCGACAGCGCTGAATTGACGCTGGCGCTGTCCTCGGTGCTGGAGCTGGGTGACAAGCGTGATGCACGTGTCGCTGTCGTGGAAGCGCGCAAGGAACAGGTGGATGGCGAGCGTCAGGTACAGGCGTTGGATCTGCTGGGTGAAGTAACGCGGCGCTTCGTGGAAGTGACGGCGGCACAGGAGCGTTTGACCTTGGCACGCGATGCGGAATTACTGGCGCAGGAAACATTGCAATCGGTGCAGCAGCGAGCCCAGGCCGGTGCCGCGCCGGAAGCAGATGTGGCGCGCGCACGGGCTGCGCAGGCACAGGCGCGATTGACGTTGGCGTCGGCGCAGGGCGAATGGAACAGCGCCAAGGTACGGTTGGCGGCGGAGTGGGGCGATACACAACCAGCGTTCGCTCGTGTGGCCGGCAATTTGTTCGATCTCGGTGATAGCGGTGATTTTGCCGATCTACAGGCGCGTACCAGCCAACATCCGGCACTGCTGGTATTGGCCGGTGAGGCACGTTTGCGAGACGCCGAGTTGCGGCTGGTTCGCAGTCAAGCCAGTACCGATATCAGTTGGTCCGGCGGCGTGCGCCAATTTCAGGAATCGGATGAAGCGGCGTTGGTCGCCAGTGTGAGCGTGCCGCTGTTCAGCGGACGTCGCAATGCGGGTGCTGTGCAGTCGGCACTGGCTGCGCGGGACGAAGTAGCAGTGCAACGGGAAGTCGCGCTGCTGCAATTGCGTGATCAATTGCATGCTGCGTTCGAACAGCGTCGTCAGGCGCTGGAACTGGCCAATGGCCTGCGGCGGGAAGTGATTCCGCTGCTGGAGCAAGCCATGACCGAAACCCGCACCGCTTACGAACGAGGCCGCTATGGCTATCTGGAATGGGTCGGCGCTCGTAACGAATTGATCACCGCACGCCGCGCGCTAATCGAGGCTGCTTACACCGCGCAGCGCACTCGCGCCGATATCGAACAGCTGACAGCACAACCGCTCACGACGGACTGAGGAATTCACCATGACATTGTTATTTACCCATACTCGCCGGGCGCTGTTCTTGTGTTTGGCTATTTTGTTGGCGCTGTTGCCGGTGCAACGGGCGCAAGCCGGCGCCGATCATGATCATGCTGCCGAACAGGAACATCAGGATGAAAAGGGACACTCCCACGCGCACGGGGATGAAAACGAAGAAGACGAACACCGAACCAGCGTGCGCATGAGCTCAACATTCGCCGCAAAAGCGGGCGTCACTACTGCGATAGCCGCGGCTGGCGAACTGGTGCAAACCCGTCTGCTCTACGGCCGTCTGCAGGCCGATCCCCGTCAGATCAGCCAGGTGCAAGCACGTTTTCCGGGCCCCATTGTTCGCTTACATCGCACGTTGGGCGACAAGGTTCAGGCCGGCGACGTAGTGGCGGAAGTGGAAGCCAACGAAAGTCTGCGCCGTTACAGCCTAACCGCGCCCATCAGCGGCACCGTGGTGGCAGTGAATGCTAGCGCAGGTGAATTTGCTGGAGATCAGCCACTGCTGACCATCGCCAACCATGATCGGTTGTGGGCGGAATTCCGACTCTATGCCGGCGAGCAGGCGGGCGTTAAACCGGGCCAGGCCGTGCGCATCCGTCACAGTGAACACGCATTGGAGAGTCGTGTGGAGCGCGTGTTGCCGGGCGCCGGCAATGAACCTTACCTGCGTGCGCTGGCGCCAGTAGCCAATGTTGATAGTCAGTGGGTGCCGGGACAGCTGGTGGAAGCCGATCTGGTGCTGAGCGCCAGCACAGTGCCGCTGCTGGTGGACAACCGCGCATTGCAGCAGGTTGAGGAAAACACGGTGGTGTTCGTGCAGCGGGAAGAAGTTTATGAAATCCGTCCGCTGCAACTGGGCCGCAGCGATGGCCGCTTCACGGAAGTGTTGGGCGGACTCAATGCCGGCGATCGCTACGTGGTGGGCAACAGCTATCTGCTGAAGGCGGACCTGGAGAAATCCGGCGCCGCCCATGTGCACTGAGGTGGCTCACCATGATTGATACGTTGTTGCAGTTTTCCATCCGGCGTCGCTGGCTGGTGTTGTCACTGGTATTTGTTTTAGTGGGCGTGGGCGGCTGGAGCTATACGCAATTGCCTATCGATGCCGTGCCCGACATCACCAACGTGCAGGTGCAGATCAACACCGAGGCCCCAGGATTTTCACCACTGGAAGCGGAGCAGCGGGTGACGTACCCCATCGAAACTGCCCTGGCGGGTTTGCCTAAATTAGCGTACACGCGCTCGCTGTCGCGGTATGGTTTGTCGCAAGTGACGGTGGTGTTCGAGGAAGGCACCGATATTTATTTTGCCCGTTCACTGCTGAACGAACGCCTGGGTCCGATTCGCAGCCAGTTACCTGCAGGCCTGGAGCCGCAACTGGGGCCCATCGCTACCGGTCTGGGGGAAATTTTCATGTACTCGGTGCGGGCGTTGCCGGGTGCCACTCAAGCGGACGGTTCACCGTATGACGCCATCGCGTTGCGGGAAATTCAGGACTGGATTATCCGGCCGCAACTGGTGCTGACGCCGGGCGTCACCGAGATCAACACCATCGGCGGTTATGCGCGTCAGTATCACGTAACACCGCAACCGCTGCGTTTGCTGTCTTACGGCCTGACGTTGGAAGATGTGGCCAACGCTCTGCGTGCCAACAACGACAATCGCGGTGCCGGTTATATCGAACGCAACGGCCAGCAATTGCTGGTGCGTGCGCCGGGGCAGTTGCAGTCCCTGGACGATATCGAACAGGTGGTGGTGAAAAATCTCGACAGCCATCCGGTACGCATCATTGATCTGGCAGAAGTAGCGGTGGGCCGCGAGCTGCGTACCGGCGCCGCCACCCGTGATGGTGTGGAAACGGTGCTGGGCACCGCGTTCATGCTGATGGGCGGCAATGCGCGCACGGTGGCGCAGGATCTTGCGCAGCGGCTGGAGCAGGTGAATCGCTCGCTACCGGCGGGCGTGGTGGCGGAAGCGGTGTACGACCGCACGACGCTGGTGGACAAGACCATCGCCACTGTGCAGAAAAATCTGCTGGAAGGCGCGCTGTTAGTGATTGTGGTGCTGTTCCTGCTGTTGGGCAATGTACGCGCCGCGCTGATCACGGCGGCGGTTATTCCGCTGTCCATGCTGGCGACGCTGACAGGTATGGTGCAGGCCGGTGTGTCCGCCAACCTGATGAGTCTGGGTGCGCTGGATTTCGGCCTGATTGTGGACGGCGCAGTGATCATCGTGGAAAACGCGATCCGGCGCTTGGCGGAGGCGCAGCATCATCATCAGCGTGTGCTGCCGCTGAAGGAACGTCTAAGCCTGGTGTTCGACGCCACCAACGAAGTGATTCGTCCCAGCCTGTTTGGCGTAGGC
>DATLII010000412.1:0-4152 GCA_035539495.1 Dongiaceae bacterium | reverse complement strand
CCGCACATCACGGCGATGACGGCGATGGATGCCATGACCCATGCCATCGAGGCGTACACCGGCATGGCGAAAAATCCTATCAGCGATGCGTACGCCACGTCCGCGATTCGCAAGATTGCGACCAATTTGCCGCGCGTATTGGATAAGCCCGATGACGCCGATGCGCGGCTGGAACTGGCGCAGGCTTCCACCATGGCCGGCATTGCGTTTTCCAACTCCATGGTGGGGCTGGTGCATTCTTTCGGTCACTCGCTGGGTGCGATGTGCCATCTGCCCCACGGCCTGTGCATGAACCTGTTCCTGCCATTCGTGCTGGAGTACAACCTGGAACAGCGCGGCGAAGTGATTGGTGAATTGCTGCTGTATCTAGCGGGTGCGGACGTTTACGCGCGCACGCCGGCTCACGAGCGTGGTCGCAAAACCGTGCAGGTGATTCGCGAACTGCGTGATGAACTGAATCGTCGTTGCAAACTGCCGCGCACCCTGTCGGAAACTGGCCGCATCAACCGCGATCAATTGCCGAAGCTGGCGCAGATGGCGTTGGATGACGGCTCCATCATTTTCAATCCGGTGGAAGTGGATCTGGACGACGCGCTGGCGGTATTGAATCGGGCTTGGTAAGAATCAAAGGGGAATAATCAGAGGTTCAGGTTGGGGCAGGGCAAAAAAGGAAGCCTGCTTCAACCCGGAACCCGGGCCGGCGCCGGGCTGAAGCAGGCTATTCGCGAGAAAACTGTTTTAAGCGTTTTCGAATTCTTTCTTGTCGATCTTCGGGCCTAGGAAATTAGCCCGTTGCGTGCCGGGTTGGTAGTCTGCCAGTTTGCGTTGAATGTCATCTTTGCTGACATGTACGGTTTCTTTCGGCTGCGCGGCTCTGGCTTGGACACGCTTTTTCATCATGTGGGTCTGGATCAGTTTAATCATGGCTGGGAACCTCAAAAGGCTTTTATTCGTTTTTCCTTATGCCCCCCCACGCAGGCCTCCAGCTCCACTGGCCTTGCGCTTGATCTTCTTCTTGCTCGCCGCCGTCTGTTAAAGTCAGACGCCAAACGGCCCCATTTTCCTATTTACCTACTTGTTACCTATTTCCTACTTTTTTCTTAGGGTATTCAAAGCTGAAATTTTTGTTTTGTCTGAACCCAGTGTAAATGGATTCGACAGGTTGTCTCCAGCTCGAACTTCGCAAAGTGTTAAGAGTGTCAAAATTTGTCGGTAATGCCCGAGCAAGTTGTGATCAAATTCCCAGGCAGGGGTAAAAAGTGACCAGAAACGTCATCTTTGTTCACGGGTAAGTTTACTCTGGTTGACAAATTTTGTTAGCTAATAATTTAAGGATTATTTGTATGGGTTTATCGCAGGCATCCCAGCACGACCGTAATTTCGACGATCTGGCGGACCAGTTTGCCCGGCGCGTCTATGGCGGTAGCAAGGGTCGCATTCGCCTGGCGCTGCTGGAGCGGGATCTGCGGGAGGCAGTGCCTACCCTGTATGACGAGAAGCCACGGCTGCGGATCCTGGATGCCGGTGGCGGCGAGGGGCAGTTCAGCCAGACCCTGGCAGCTCTGGGCCACAGCGTGGATCTGTGTGACCTGTCGGCGGTGATGGTGGCGCGAGCCCAGGAGCGGGTGAATGCGGCCGGTCTGAGCGATCGTATGCGTTGCTTTCAGGCTGCGGTGCAGGATGTGGAGCCAGCGCCGGGGTATGAGCAGGGCTATGACCTGGTGCTGTTCCACGCGGTGCTGGAGTGGGTGGCGGACCCCCATGCCGTGCTGCAGGACGTGCTGCGTCATGTGCGGCCGGGCGGGCAGTTGTCGTTGATGTTCTACAACTTGCATTCCACGGTGTTCCGCAGTGTTCTGCGGGGCTTTTGGGACCGGGTGCTGGCCGGTGATCTGAAAGGGCGGGGCAAGGGGCTGACCCCCATCAGCCCTCTGGTGCCGGATGATGTGCTGGACTGGCTGGCCGCCGCGGGTCTGGATATTCAGGTACGCAGCGGTGTGCGGGTATTTCACGATTATCTGCATCACGACATGCGCAAACAGCAGGACAATGAAGCCGCGTTATTGGAGCTGGAATTGCGTTACTCCCGCCAGGAACCGTTCCGGTCACTGGCGCGCTACTACCACGTGATTGCGCGCAAGCCAGAGTAGGGTTAGCCGAGATACGGAAAGAGGGAGGGCTGATCAGGAATCGTCTGGCGCCGCACGTAGGACGGACTATGCTTACTTCATCACCTCTTCGCTAATCGAAACAATGGGTTGGTGCATGCTAGATCGCGCATCCCCGCACGCCATTCTGCTTTCTGCCCTGCGCTGGTTGCTGGCCGGCGTTTTGTTGCTGGGCTGCGGTAACCTGTTCGCTCTGGATGGCCACCGGGTGCTGCTGGCCCCCGACCAGCCCCGTTATGACGCGGGTCTGGATGCGCAATATCTGGAAGACACCAATCAGTTGCTAAGCATCGAGGATTTCATCGCGCACCCGGTGGATTTCGTCTGGCGACAGAGCCAATCCACTACACCGAATTTCGGCTATTCCCGTTCCGCGTATTGGCTGCGTTTCGAGGTGAATAATCTGCACGATCCACGGCTGTGGCTGATCGAAATCAGTTACCCGTTGCTGGATGATGTGCAGGTCTATTTTTTATCGCGGGATAAAATCATTCATCAGATACAGACCGGCGATCGCCAGGAATTTTCCACGCGCCCATTTAACCATCGCCATTTCGTGATTCCATTTCCACCCAACGCGCCGGCCGATGTGGAGGTGTACGTGCGGGTAGAAACCACCGGCACGCTGGAAATTCCGCTGACGATCTGGCGCGAGGATGCATTCTGGACCAAGGAACAGCCGATTCTGGCACTGAAAGGGATTTACGCCGGTCTGGTGCTGGTGATGGTGCTGTACAACCTGTTCATCTATCTGGCGGTGAAAGAAACCAGTTACCTGTACTACGTTTGCTATGCATTTTTCCTGCTGATGTTGCAGGTGTCGCTGGATGGATTTGCATATCAAATGCTGTGGCCAGCTGCGATTAGTTGGCACGAATTGAGTTTCCTGCTCAGTATTGCGTTTACATCCGCGTTTCAAAGTCTGTTCACGCATTCCTTTCTTGATCTGGAGCATCGCTTGCCGTTGGCGTCGAAGGCGCTGCTGGCGTTGGTGTTGATTCTGACGCTGTGTGCGGCCGCCGCGCTGACGGCGCCTTACGCCCTGGTAATCCGCATCGTGGTGGCGCTGGTATTTCCGATCTCGCTGATCTGCTGGTTCACTGGCATGTATCTGTTTATGCGCGGGGTGGCGGTAGCCCGTTATTTCGTGCTGGGTTGGACGGTGTTTTTCATCGGCGCCTTGGCATTGGCGGCCAGCAAGTTCGGCATGCTCCCGATCAATTTCCTGACCGACAACGCAATGCAGATTGGATCGGCGTTGGAAGTGGTGTTGTTCTCGTTGGCGCTGGCGGATCGCATCAATATCGACCGGCGCGAAAAACTGGCGGCCAAGCAGGAAGCGATCAAGCATCTGGAACGCTTCAAGATGCTGTACGACAATGCCATTGAAGGCATTTTCCAGTGCACGCTGGAAGGCCGTTTTGTCAGTGCCAATCCGTCGATGGCGCATTTTATGGGCTACCCCTCACCGCAGGATTTTATCGATCATGTTACCGAGAAAGGTCCGCAGTCCTTTATGGATCCGGTGCAGTATCACGAATTTCGGCGCGCGGTGCTGAGCAAGGGGCAGATACTGAATTTTGAAGCCCAGGGTCGGCGCAAGGACGGCAAACCGTTCTGGTTTTCGCTATCGGCGAAGATGGTGCAGCCAAGTGCCGAGCGTCAGCGCCTGATCGAAGGATTCGTGGTGGATATCACCGAGCGCAAGCGCAGCGAAGAGCAACTGCATTTCCTGGCGCGCCACGATCCGCTGACTGGCCTGGTGAACCGGCGCGAGTTCGAACACCGGTTGGAGTTGGCGCTGCAGCAGACTCTGCGCGATGGCGTGCATCACACGTTGCTATTCATGGATCTGGACCAGTTCAAGCTGGTGAACGACGCCTGCGGACATATTGCCGGTGACGAATTGTTGCGGCAGATCACTCTGCATGTTCAGCAGCAGATGCGGTCTGGCGATACGTTGGCCCGCATGGGTGGCGATGAA
>DATLII010000411.1:0-6215 GCA_035539495.1 Dongiaceae bacterium | reverse complement strand
CCTTCCCGAGCGGGCGAGATCCGGGCCATCACCAACCTGTATCTGCGATTGAAGTACGCACCCCATTCAGCACCTCATAAAAGTGACGTGCGGAAACAAAAAGCCGCGCGAATTCAACCACAACCGTCAAAGAGCGGTGATACACTAGGCCGCCTCGAACAGGAGCTGGCGCAGCGCGTCCGGTCCTTCAAACCGATTTGAAATACTAAGTGGATTCAATCAGATGGAGCGGTTTCAGAAACCCATTCTGCTGTCCATCCTGGGCGGAATGGTGTTGTACCTTGGCGCCATGTTCCTCAGCGATTTCCATGCAACCCGCGACGCGATCCTGCGAGTAGGGCTGCTGGGCTGGGCGGTGATCCTGGGACTTTCCCTGTTCAACTACGCCCTGCGTTACTGGCGTTGGGACTGGTACCTGCACAAGCTGTCCGGCACTCGTTTGCCTCACCGCTGGCATATCGCCTATTACGTCTGCGGCTTCGCCCTGTCTACTACACCGGGCAAAGCAGGGGAAACCGTCCGCTCCCTCTATTTGAAACGCCATGGCATCAGCTATAGCCACGCTTTCAGTACCTTCTTCGTCGAACGTTTTCTGGATCTGCTCAGCATCGTGCTGATTTCCTGCGCCGCAGGATTCCTGTTCAAAGGTTATGGACCTGTGGTATTGATCACCGGGGTGGTCGTATTCGGCTCACTGCCATTACTGCACAGCAGCGCGGTCCTGGGGTGGTTGTCTGGGTGGTCGCAGCGGCATGAAGGTAAACTCGGCAAAGCGCTGGAACATCTGGTGGCGCTGCTGAAATCCTCCGCGTCGTTGCTGCGCAATCGTGAGCTGTTCGTCGGCCTGGTGATTGGCGTGCTGGCCTGGTTCGCGGAAGCGATTGGATTCTGGTATCTGCTGCACTTGTTGGGGCAGGATGTCTCCGTTCTGATGGCGGTGAGTATTTATGGCGTGGCGGTACTGATCGGCGCCATTTCGTTTTTGCCCGGCGGCCTGGGCAGCACCGAGGCAGTGATGACGCTGCTGCTGGTGTCCTTGGGCGTCGAGCAATCAGTGGCAGTGGCTGCCACGTTGATCTGTCGCATTGCCACGTTGTGGTTTGCGGTATTCATGGGTTTGAGTGTGGCAAGTGTGCTGGCAGCACGGGGCATTACCCCAATGCCAAGCGATGGAGTGAAGGCGTAGTTTGCATGTCGGAAGCAAAACAATACCCCCTGGTGGTTGATCTGGATGGCACCCTGATTCGCAGCGACCTGCTGATCGAATCCTTTATGCTGCTGATCAAGGACAGCCCCCTCAATATCATTCGCGTTTTTTTCTGGTTGCTGAAAGGCAAGGCACATCTGAAATCGGAAATCGCCCGTCGGGTGGATATTCTGGTGGAGCTGCTGCCCTACAACACTGAACTGGTGGAATACCTGAAAGAACAGAAAGCGGCGGGGCGCGAGATCATTCTCGCCACCGCGTCGCATCAGCGTTACGCCCATTCGGTGGCGCAGCATGTAGGCCTATTCGACGATGTCATTGCCACCGATGACACGCACAATCTATCCGGCACCAACAAGCGCGCCGCATTGACCCAACGCTACGGTGAAAAGCAGTACGTCTATGCCGGCAACGCACCGGTGGATCTGAAAGTGTGGGACCACTGTCACCAGGCTATCGTGGTAGCGGACAAAGCGCTGGCAAAGCAGGCGGAAAAACACTGCGCCATTGAAAAGCATTTCGAACCACCCAAGCCGACTCTGAAAGTCGTGCTGAAAGCATTGCGCGTGCATCAGTGGGTGAAGAACGGTTTGATTTTCGTGCCGCTGCTCACCGCGCATTTGGTCGGCAGCCCAGTGGCGTTGGTGTCCAGTTTGATGGCGTTTTTCGCGTTTTCCTTTTGCGCCTCCAGCGTGTATTTCCTGAATGATCTGCTGGACCTGAACGACGATCGTCGCCACGCCACCAAACGTAATCGCCCATTCGCCGCAGGCACCTTGCCGCTCACGGTCGGTTTGATCGGCACGCCGATTCTGTTGGCGATGGCAGCCGCCATTTGCTGGTTCCTGCCGTGGGAATTCACTCTGGTGCTGGGCATCTATTACATCATGACCGTTGCTTACAGCTTCAAGCTGAAGCGGGTAGTGATGGTGGACGTGATCACCCTTGCCGCGCTGTACACCATTCGGATCGTGGCAGGCGCGGCGGCGCTGGCGGTGTCGTTATCGTTCTGGCTGCTGTCGTTCTCGGTATTTGTATTCCTCAGCCTCGCCATCATCAAGCGTTACACCGAGCTGATGAAGCTGCGCGAAAAGAGCGTGAAGAAAATTCTCGGTCGCGGCTATCAGGTGGAAGATCTGGAATTGCTGTCGTCACTCGGTGGCTCCAGCGGCTACCTTTCCGTGCTGGTATTGGCGCTGTACATCAACAGCACCGACATCAAAGGTTTGTACGCCCATCCACAAATCATGTGGCCGGCCTGTCTGGTGATGCTGTACTGGATCAGCCGGGTTTGGATTCTGGCTCACCGCGGCAATATGGATGACGATCCCATCGTGTTTGCGTTGAAGGATCGCATCAGTCTGGTGTGCGGCGGTCTGATCGGCCTGTTCATGATGTTGGCGGTGTAACATGGGCAAGCCATATATTTCGTGGGGCCGCTATCCGTTCACCGAACAACGCGGCATCGATCTGAACTGGCGCAGCGACGCACTGCCCGCCGAACCCAGCGTACTGCCTCAGGGCAACGCCCGCAGTTACGGTGACAGCTGCATGAATCAGGGCGGCGTTGTGGCCAGCACACGCTTCCTGCGTCGCTTCATCAATTTCAATTCAGAAACCGGCCTGCTGCAATGCGAAGCCGGTGTGCAACTGGCGGACATTCTCGATGTGTTGGAGCCGCAAGGCTGGTTTCTTCCCGTCACCCCAGGCACCAAGTTCGTCACCGTCGGCGGCGCCATTGCCAACGACGTACACGGCAAAAATCATCATCTGGAAGGCTCGTTCGGCCGCCACGTTACGCAATTCGAACTGGTACGCACCGATGGCACCCGCCTGCTGTGCTCGCCCACGGAAAACACCGGCTACTTCAATGCCACCATCGGCGGTCTGGGCTTGACCGGCCTGATCAGCTGGGCCGAGGTGAAGTTGAAGCGCGTGCCCAATTCCGCGGTCAATCTGGAAACCATCAAATATCAGGACCTGGCGACTTTTTTCGCGTTGTCGGCCGAATCCGAGCACACCCACGAATTCACCGCTGCCTGGATCGATTGCCTGGCATCGGGTAGCAAACTGGGGCGGGGCCATTTCCTGCGCGGCAATCATGCCCGCGTCACCCAGCCCCGCGTACCGGCGGGCAAATTGAAACTGGCGATGCCGATCGATCCGCCGCTGTCGCTGATCAATAGTCTGTCGCTGAAGGCGTTCAATGCGCTCTATTACAACCGCCAGATGCAAGAGCGCAGCTTCGCTACCGTGCATTACGATCCGTTTTTCTATCCGCTGGATTTCGTGCACGACTGGAACCGTATTTACGGCCCGAAAGGTTTTCTGCAATACCAGTGCGTGGTGCCGAATGAAGTGAGCTACGACGCAATCCGTGAAATGCTGCAACGCATCGCCGCCGCCAACAGCGGATCATTCCTGGTGGTGCTGAAAGTATTTGGCGACGTGCCATCGCCGGGCCTGCTGTCGTTCCCGCGTCCCGGTGCAACGCTCGCACTGGATTTTCCGTATCAAGGTAATCAGACCCTGCAGTTGTTCGACCAGTTGGACGACGTGGTAGTGCAGGCGGGCGGGGCGATTTACCCCGCCAAAGATGCCCACATGAAAGCGGACCATTTCAAACTGTTTTATCCCAACGTAGAACAATTCCTTCAATATAAAGATCCCGGCCTGTCATCGAGCTTCTGGCGCCGGGTAATGGAAGCCTGATCATGAAGAACTGGATTGTCGTCGGAGCCACATCTACCATCGCTGAATCCGTTTGCCGCCTGTGGGCTGCGCGCGGTTATAAACTGTTTCTGGTGGCACGTAATGAAAGCAAGCTGAAGCAGATCGCCGCCGACCTGAAAGTGCGTGGCGCCGCGCAGGTGGACACCTTCAGCATGGATGCCAATGCATTTGAACAGCATGCCCCCTGTTTTGAAGCTGCTTTGAAGGCAATGGGCAAAGTGGATGGCATTTTCATCGCCCACGGCACGCTGCCGGACCAGAAAGCGTGCGAGACATCGTTCAACGTTGCGCGTACCGAAATTGAAACCAACGGTTTGAGCGTGATTTCGCTCTGTACCTTGGCGGCGAATCATTTCGAGCAACAGCGGCAGGGCGATATCGCGGTGATTTCGTCAGTGGCGGGTGATCGTGGTCGGCAATCCAATTACGTCTACGGTGCCGCCAAAGGCATGGTGACGATCTTCCTGCAGGGCCTGCGCAACCGCCTGCAGAAGTCCGGCGTGCATGTCACCACCATCAAGCCTGGCTTCGTGGATACTCCGATGACCGCCGCATTCGATAAAGGCGGTCCATTGTGGGCATCCGCGGATCAGGTAGCCAACGGCATCGTGAAAGCCGTCGACAAGAAATGCAACGTGGCGTACCTGCCGTGGTTCTGGTGGGTGATCATGAACATCATCACCCATATTCCGGAATTCATTTTCAAGAAATTGAAGCTCTGACGGAATTTTCTTCCGATATCGTGCGATATCAGGGATCGATTCGCACGATATTGCCAGCAATTTGCACATAATCCAGCGCGTAGGCCAATTCGCCTCGCGTCTGTGCATGCACTAGCATCAGAGTTTGCCCTCGCTTCACCTGATCACCCAATCTCACCTGCAGATGAACGCCGGAAGCCTGGCTCTTTGGCGCGCCGGCCAGCTTCGCCAAGCGTGACAGCTTGCGGTTATCGATCTCGACGACGAGACCGCTTTGCGAGGCGGTGATTGGCTCCATGCAATGGGAACGAGCGGGTTCGCGCAGGCCGCCTTGAGCAAGACAGATGCGCTGGAACCTGTCCCAAGCTCTGCCGCTATCGAGTGTTTCGAGGGCCAGTCGTACACCTTCGCCTTCTTTGGCGGCTCCACCCAATTCAAGCACCGCGCCTGCCAACTGTGCGGCCCGTTCACGCAGATCCGGTGGAGCATCGGTATCGTTACGCAGCACGGCCAATACGTCTCGAGCTTCCAGCGCGGGCCCAATGCCACGACCAACAGGCTGACGGCCATCGGTGAAAAGGCAACGTAGCGTCAAGCCGAAATGCGCCGCTGTAGCAGTGAGGCGATCCGCGAGTCGCTGAGCAGTATCGAGACTGCGGACCTTGGCCGTCGGCCCAACCGGGATATCGATAACAACGTGAGTGGCCCCCGCGGCAATTTTCTTCGACAAAACCGAGGCGATCAGTTGGCCTTCGGTATCGATATCGAGTTCGCGCTCGATGCGCACGAAAATGTCGTCGGCGGGGCTCAGGTGCATCGCGCCGCCCCAAGCCAGGCAGCCGCCCTCCGTATGAACAACGTGGCGCAGGGTTTCCAGATTCAGGTCTACCGGCGTCAATGTTTCCATCGTATCCGCCGTACCCGCTGGGGATGTGATTGCGCGCGACGATGTCTTGGGCATCACCAGTCCATTAGCTGCTGCGATGGCGACGATAATGGGCGTGGTCCGATTGCCCGGCAAGCCACCCACACAATGTTTGTCGACGACGATCGCTGACGCCCAGCGCAGACGTTTACCGACATCGACCATCGCCCGGGTAAGGTGAACTGTTTCCTGTTCATCCAAAGGTAATGTTGCCGTTGCTGTCAGAAAGGCGGAGAGGTGCACGTCGGTGTAGCAGCCGGAAACCACGTCCTTGATGATGGTCTTAAAATCCTGCTCGCCAAGGCGCTGACCGAAAATGCGCCGCCGCACGCCGGTCAGGGATTCGATGAGGGGAGGGTGCTTTACTTCCACAGCATCGTTGTCCTGGATTCCCAGCGCTGCCCACGCGGCTTCCGACAGTGCTATCTGATCGACGGAGAATAGTTCGCTGTCGGTCTGGTACAGCAATGCATGCACCTGACGATCGCCGGCAATCACCAATACTTGTGAGCGCGAACTCAGGCCTTCCGAATGACAGACGTGACAATCCGTCCGCATCACCACAATGGGTTGATCCAGCGTGTGCAAGTGCATACGCGTTGCGCGTAACGGTGGCAGCAGCGGTCGTGTGCTGTCATTCACAGGTCGT
>DATLII010000410.1:0-2361 GCA_035539495.1 Dongiaceae bacterium | reverse complement strand
GCGTTGTTGCGAAATCAGGGTGCCGCTGCCGTCCACGGTGAACAATTCCTGCAGCAGGGCACCGTCGGTCTGATAGCTGATGATGTGGGCGCGGCCCACCTGTTTCAGGGCGCGGGTGGCGCTGATCAGGGTGTAATGCGGTTCGTCACGCTGGGCGAGCAGATCGGTGGCCTGGGGCACGGTCAGTTCACGGATCAGTTCGCCGTCACTGCCCATCACGCCGGTGGTGTCGTTGAGATAGATCAGCTTGTCTGCCTGCAATGCCACGGCGGCGGCTTCCGCCACTTCTTCCCACAGCAGGTTGAATACTTCCCCGGTGGGCGAGAATCCCAGTGGCGACAACAGCACCAAGGCTCCGGTTTGCAGTTGCGCGCGGATGGCGTCGGCGTTGACCTTGCGCACCTCGCCACTGTGCTGGTAGTCGACGCCATTGCGTACGCCATAAGGCCGCGCGGTGACGAAGTTGCCGGAACAGACCTGGGTCTTGCCGCCTTGCAGATGAGCGGTGGTCATGCCTTGGGACAGGCTGGCTTCCACCTGGATGCGGGTGCGGCCGATGGCCTCGATCACCGCCGGCAGCGCGGCCAGATCGGTGACACGACGGTGCTGTTCCACCCGGGTGGCAATGCCACTTTCCTGTAAACGCGCGTCAATCTGCGGGCGGGCACCATGGACCAGCACCATCCGGATCCCCAGGCTGTGCAGCAGCACGATGTCCTGAATCACGTGCATGAAGTTGGCATGCTGCACGGCTTCGCCGCCGAACGCGACGACGAAGGTTTTGTCGCGGTGTGCGTTGATGTACGGGGAACTGGCGCGAAACCATTTGACGTAATCCTGCGTGTGCATGGGTGGGGACAGCGACTCCTGATCCAAGGGGAACGGCAAGTGCATAAACTACAGCGAAATTTCCGGCTTTGCCAAACCTGTTTACGATGGCGACGGGCTGGAGGCGGCAAGTCGTGCTCCGGCCCGCATTTCAATAAGTGTGGCACAGGTGGGAAGGGGTGTCAGTGGGCGGCGGCGCTGACCGGCGTTCGTCCGATGTGGACACGCCGTCAGCGGGTTAATAGAGAGCGGGTTGATTGAGGGTTTACTGGCGGGATATCTGGATCAGGGCGTCATGAATGTGGAAATAGGCGATCAGAAATTCGAACAACAACCGCCACAGCAGTTCCAGAAACAAAAATCCCAGGGTGAATGCGATCCAGAAATAACCACGCAGCTGATCGGCGCGAGGCAATCGATCGATGCCTTGGTTGAAGCTGTCCAGGCCAGTAGCGGTGAGTTCATGTTCCCGCAGCTTGCCCAGCAGCCAGCGACAGACCAGCCAAACCACCAAGGGCACCACCAATGCGCCGAACCAGTAGATCAGCACGATCAAATAGGGCGTGATGAAAAATTTCAGTGTGATGACATCCAGTAGCCATTGCATCGATTGAATGCGCTCCTTTTCATTTTGTTATTGTCGTCAGCCAAAATGGCGCTCAGGTTTGATCAGAACGGATGGCGTTCGGCGCAGATGTGGTGCCGCTGCCGCTGGTGTAGCGATAGCCCAGGCTCAGTGCGCGCACGCCCAGCTTCGGCGTAATGCCGTGCAGCAACTGCATGGTGCGCGCGAAACCATTCATCACGCGCGCTGGCCGGCGTTGAATCGTGCGCACGACCAGGCGGGCTGCTGATTCGGGTGACAGCGCCGGCGTGTGTTTGTAGCTTTCAGTGGGCGCGATCATCGATGTGCGCACCAGCGGCATGTACAGAATGGAGAAATGAATATTGTCCTGACGCAGTTCACCGGCGGCGACGCGGCTGAATTCGTCGAACGCGGCTTTGCTGGCGAGATAGGCGGCGAAGCGCGGCGAGTGCACGGGCACGCCCACGCTGGAGATGTGAATGATGTGGCCGTTGCGTTCCTGACGCATGCGCGGCAGCAGGCCGAGCGTGATGCGAAGGGCACCGAAATAATTCAGCTGCATGGTGCGTTCAAAATCATGCAGGCGATCCGTGGAATGGGCTAGAGAGCGGCGGATGCTGCGGCCCGCATTGTTCACCAGTACATCGATGGGTGGCTCTGCATCCAATCGTTTGATCAGATCGTTCACATCGTCGTCACGGGTAAGATCGCAGGAATAAGCGAAGGCACGGCCGCCAGCCAGTTGTATTTCTTTGCGCAAAGCCTC
The DNA here is from genome assembly GCA_035539495.1 of Dongiaceae bacterium. Lineage (GTDB taxonomy): Bacteria > Pseudomonadota > Gammaproteobacteria > Pseudomonadales > Ketobacteraceae > Ch67. Next base: position 181 of record DATLII010000410.1, on the reverse strand, counting down.
CAGCTTTTCCGCCGAGCGTGCCACCAATAAAACGCTGGCGCCTTGCTGTGCCAGTTGCAGCGCCAAGGCCCGACCAATACCGCTGCTGGCGCCGGTGATCAGCACACGCTTGCCATTCAGTTTCGCTGTCCAGCGCGGCTTGGGTTTACGAATCTGTTTGGGCTGCGGTGCTAAATATTGC
>DATLII010000409.1:0-4120 GCA_035539495.1 Dongiaceae bacterium | reverse complement strand
CTAAGCCCGCACCCCAGCCTGCGGCTCAGCCCAGCGCAGTAAAACCGGCTTCCCAGCCGGCAGCAAAACCATCCCCGGCCCCTGCAGCCGCCGCGTTAGCACCCGCAACCGCCGTGACAACCAAACCCGCAGCGCCCACCGCGGCCAAACCCGCTACACCGGCTGCCAACACAACCAGCGCCAGCACCAGCACCAACACTAAGCCAACCGATGTTGCCCTGGTCGAATCCAAACCCGCGCCAACTGCAGAACCGGTTATCACCCCGCCCACGCCACCCGCTGCCACTGACAACATCAAAGTCAGCCTGGACAACCTGCCCCTGTCCATCCAGGGCCAATGGACGCTCGATCGCAGTGAATCCCGCTGCGTTCTGCAAAGCAGCGTGCAAAAAATGGATGACGGTCAGGGCGGCACCCGGGTGCAACTGGTGCTGTCACCATCGGAACTGACCTTCACCACCGAGTCCGATATCGACACCAGTTACAAGGGTACCGGCATCCGAATCGACAGCAGCAACGTATTCCCATTGGAGACGATAGAGCGCCGCACCAACCTGGCCTTCAGCCGCCAGCGCAGCGCCCTGCTGTCTGCCATGAAGAACGGCCAAAATCTGGAACTGGCTCTCGGTTTCTGGCCCACTTGGCCAGTGACCCAAACCTATACTGTGAATATCCCCCTGCAGCATTTCGCCTCCGCCTATGCCGCCTGGGAAACATGCAACAAGCTCTTGAGCCAACGTTAATCTTTTAACCATCACCACGTCAGCAGGACGCCATCATGGGATTACGCTTCAAATTCAACCTGGTACTCAGCCTCGTCACCCTGATCGCTTTGGCGGGATCGGGCCTGATCAGCTACCAGATCCTGCAGCAGAACGCGCGCCAGGAAGTACTGGAAATGGCCCGCATGATGATGGAAAGCGCCGTCGCCGTGCGGAGCTATACCGTGAGCGAAATCAAACCCCTGCTGGCCGTACAACAACGCCGCGCCTTCATTCCGCAGACCGTGCCGGCCTATGCCGCGTCCCAGTACATCCGCCGTCTGCAGGAAAGCCACAACGAATACAGCTACAAGGAAGCCACTCTTAACCCCACCAATCCGGCCAACCGCACCACCGAGTGGGAAGCCGATGTGGTGTATCACTTCCGCAACCAGCCGGGTGAAAAAGAGCTGATCGGCGAGCGCGTTACCCCCACCGGACCACAACTGTACATGGGGCGCCCCATCACTATCACCAATCCCGAGTGTCTGGCCTGTCACGACAAACCGGCCAACGCGCCCCAAACCCTGATCGACACCTACGGCAGCAACAACGGCTTCGGCTGGAAACTGAACGAGACCATCGGCGCCCAGATCGTATCGGTGCCCATGTCATTGCCCCTTGCCCGCGCCCAATCCACTTTCATTACCTTTATGTCGGCCCTGCTGGGTGTGTTTTTGATGATCGCCATCTTCCTCAACCTGTTGCTACACTTCATCGTAATCAAGCCCGTGCGCGCCATGTCCGCCAAGGCCGACGAAATCAGCCTGGGCAATCTGTCCGTGGATGAGCTGGCGGTGAAAGGCAATGACGAAATCGCATCCCTGGGCCGCTCGTTCAACCGCATGCACCGCAGCCTCAGCAACGCTGTGAAAATGCTGGATGAATCGGTCTAATTGAAGTGACCTGAATAACTGAAGTAGCCAGAAGATGGATAAAACCCTGCTGTATCATCCGCCCAATATCGCCCGCTACCGCATCGACGGTGTTCTCGGTAGCGGCGCCATGGGCGTGGTGTACCAGGGTTTCGACAGCCAGATCGAGCGCACCGTGGCGATCAAGGTGCTGCATCCGCATCTGCGCAATGGCGAGCACGGCCCCGATCTGGAACAACGTTTCCTGCAGGAAGCACGCGCCGCAGCCCGCTGTTTGCATCCCGGCATCGTCGCCATTTTCGATTTCGGCAGCGAAGGCGGCGCGCCCTACATCGTGATGGAATTCGTGCAGGGCATTGAGCTGAAGGCGCACCTGAAAAGTGACACCTTCATTCCCCTGCCCTCCGCCACCGACATCTGCATTCAAATCCTGGAAGCCCTGAGCCACGCGCATGACAAAGGCGTGATTCACCGCGACATCAAACCCGCCAATATCATCCTGCTGGAAAACGGCACTGTGAAAGTGTCGGACTTCGGCGTAGCGCGTCTGGACAGCTCCAACCTGACCAACACCGGCTACATGGTGGGCACACCCAACTACATGTCGCCGGAAGGTTTAAAAGGCCAGTCGGTGGATGCGCGCTCGGATCTCTACAGCGTGGGTGTGCTGTATTTTGAATTGCTGACCCGCCGCCGCCCGTCCCGCGATGTACCGCTGGACGAAGCACTGGATGTGCTCAACGATGCCACTCACTTGTCAGGCCAGAACGTCCGCTCGATCAAAGCCATCCTGCGCCAGGCATTGCAACCTGGCACCGCTGCTCGATTCCAGAATGCGCGGGAATTCATTGCCCGCCTGAAAGCCATCGACGATCTGGACTTGAGCCAAGCCAACGGCACGCTTTTTCCAACACCGGCAAATTACGCGGCCACTCAATTCGCCCAAAGCCCTGTCGCGCGTCCCGATAGTTCCAGCGCCAGCCAGTGGAACAACACCCTATTGGAAGCACTGGAACAATCGCTGGCGAAATACGTCGGGCCAATGGCGCGCCTGCTGGTGCGTAAACAAAGCCGCTCCGCTGCGAGCATGGAAGAATTGGTGCAAAGCCTGACACGGCATATTCCCAACGAAAATGAACGTACGCAGTTTGTGAAATCGGTGGAAAAGTCAGGATTGTCCACGCCCGGACTCAGCGTGGCGCAACCCGCCAGCACTGTGGCATCGGCCATCAAAGCGACATCGGCTGCGCCGGTGCAAGCGCCTGTGGCACCGCTGTCTGATGCGGCACGCGAACGGCTGTCACAGTTGCTGGCGTTCCACGTGGGTCCTCTGGCCAGCCGGCTGGTGCAGAAGGCGATGAAATCCACGTTGGAACCCAATGCGCTGATTGCTCAACTGGCGCAACAAATTCCAGATGAGAAGGAACGGAAGAAATTTGTGGAGCAGGCGGGGAAACTGTTTTAGCAAAAACATCCCCGCGTATTACTGCAGATTCACCAACGCAATCCCCACCACAGGGAAAGGCTTGTCCCCCTCGAATCGATTCCAATTGTGATTCGCACGCTGCACAGTCAGCACTTTTGACGGTGCCTCCCCCTCAGACCACTGCTTTTGCAGGTGACGCAGAGAATCACAGTAAAAACCGTTACACACATCCGAGCGCCATTCCCGCGGCAAGATACAGCCGGAAGACGTCTGATTGATGCAGCCACCCGGCACAGACTCAACAGGCACCGCATCAAGATAGCGTTGCAGAATCACGTCCGCGGTCAGGTCCGGCTCGGCCTCCCGCAGACGCATAATGGTAACCGCGGACACAAAAGCATGATCACCACCCGCTGTGCAGCAACCACCTTTGCATTGCATGCAGAAACGGTCGCTCACTGCCTGCAACGCCGGATAGGCAGCAAACAACACATCCACTTTCTGCCGAATTTCCATGGAATCCATATGATGGTCCGACGGCAGATCATTCACACTCTGACAGGCAAACGCCTGCTCGATCACTTTTTGCAGATGCTGGCGATAGGCCTGCACGCGGGTTTCAGCAGGCGGTTCACTATCCGTGCGGCCCAATGGCAATGTCAGCAATGGCGGCGGTGAGTCCTGATGTTCCGGATGTTGCGCCAGAAACTCATCCAACAGACGCGCATTTTCTTCCGCCTCCGCCTGCTCTATAGCGGTGATATGTTGCCGTTGCTGCGCTTGCTGTTCTTTATACGTGCGAATACGGCGCTGATGAAATTCAAACTGGGCCTTGAATATCGGTGGTGCCAAGGTGTCGCGCAAACCAGCCACACGCCGGCATTCAAAATTACGACACACCACCAGCGGTTTGCCTTTCTGTTGCAGAACTTCAGCCAACGAAACAGCGTCGCCGCACACTGCGCAGGAAACGGTGGGTGGCGCCGAGCCAGATAACGAAGAATGAGTCATGCAGGCATGCTCCCCGCAGAAGTCTGATCGAAATGCCTGAGGGCATC
>DATLII010000408.1:0-3953 GCA_035539495.1 Dongiaceae bacterium | reverse complement strand
GACAAGACGCACATGGCGGTGTTCAATGCGCTGCATCAGGAGCACAAGAATTTCACCAGCGCGGAGCAGTGGGCTGACTTCTTTGCAAATTATGGCGTGGATAAAGCCAAAGCCATCAGCACTTATAATTCGTTCGGCGTTTCCAGTCAGATCAAGCAGGCCGAAGCCCGTGTGCGCGGCTACAAGGTGACGGGCACACCGGAACTGGTGGTGAATGGCAAGTACCGCGTCAGTTCACGGCTGACCGGTGGCCACGAGGAAATGTTGAAGGTGGCGGATTTCCTCGTGGCCAAGGAACGCGCTGCGGTCAAGCGGTAACGTTGAGCGTGGTTGCGGCATCTGATGTGCGATGCCGCAGCCACAGAGCGGTCAACCAGCCTAGTAATAACAAGCCGAAGCCGGCTGGTTCCGGAACATCGACCGCACTACCCGCTGGCCGGGAGACCACTTCTTTCAGATTGAATCGAATCGCAGTATCCCAGTCGTAGACGACACCATCACCAAAGTGACCTGCTGAAAGGCGTAGCGTGCCGCCGCCGCTTGAGCCAGCACCACTGGACCAACGCCATTCCGGGTCCAAACCTTCGAATGGCGGATCCATGAAATCCGGGCCACGAACGCTGAGGGTGAGTTCTTCCGAATCCCACGCCTCCCCTTGCGCACCGGCGAGATCCCGAACGGTTTCTTCGTCTTTCAGTGTCAGATCGTCCTCCTTAATGGCCCCCTCAACCGGCTCACCTATATCGTCACCCTGCTGGTAGTCGTTGGTTACGTAAATATATTCCTCTGGATTGCACATATAATCGATACCGGTACCGTGGCAATCGTGATCACTGGTCAGATTGAATCGGTGGTCGCCGAAACTGATTTCCGACATCAATGCGCCACGGTCGTTATCGATATTCCACCACCAGAAAAATCCCGCTTCGCCGCGGCCAGGCCCCGCCAACTCGGTGTCCAACAAGTAACGCCCTTGAACCGGCAACCCGACCAGATCGGCCGCACCACCCTGCCAGTAATCGCCCGAGGCATCATCCACCGCGAAAATTTCACCACTGAAACTGATTTCAATGACCTCCGCCCGCAACATCGACGGCAACATCCAACTGCCCAACCACACCATCATCAGCAAAACTGCACGCATGACACCCTCCCTGGGTTTTGCCCCATTGACGCAATACATTCCAACGTGAATTGCCATGTCTGCATGATTCCATGGCAGCTCCACCAGCATATTCCTGCAATGACATCGCCGGCAATCACGCCGAAGGTATAGCGCAGCCCGCGCCGATAAAGATCAGAGAACGGGCTGTGCTCAAGCGGAAGCTCTGAGGTTAAATCTTAAAAATCACCCGTCCGATTTGCGATGCCGCAGCCATATGGCAGTCAGCCAGCCTAACAGCAGTAAGACCAGGCTGGCCGGTTCGGGTACGTCGATTGGACCGGTTCCACCCGCAGGTTTGGAAATAACTTCCTTCAGGCTGAAGCGGATGTTGGTGTCCCAAAGTTCGGGGAAAGGGCCGGTATCGGATACATCCCACCCTTGCAAACGCAGCAACCCACTGCCGCCCTGACCTGCTCCGGTGTCGATCCAATGGAACGCATGGTCCAATGGAGGCGGGCCCAGGATATCGTTGATGATGTCGCCAAAGTTGATCTCGAGAATTTCCGAACTTTCAGCATACGTTGCAACGCCACCGTCCAAATCAAGCACCACGGTGACCTGATCCTGATCCTTCAGGTGCAGGCTGTCTGCCGTCTCCAGTTCTCCGTCGTCCAGATCGTCTGTGTACAAATCGATAAACTCACCGGCCTGACATTCGTTGTTACCCATGATGTCGAAGCAGTCATGATCACCAGTCAGATCGATCTGCCGTCCACCGACGCTGATTTCGGAGGTCATGACCCCACTTCGATTATCGATGTCCCACCACCAATAAAAGGATGTTTCCTGGCGGCCTTCGCCAGCCGCCGTCGCATCCAGCCAGTAACGGCCCTGCACCGGCGTCCCCACCAGCGAGTCAGCGTCGCCTTCCCAGTAATCGCCGACCTTGTTTTCCACCGCGTAGATTTCACCGCTAAAACTGATTTCCATCACCGCCGCCCGCAACATCGACGGCAACATCCAACTCGCCAACCACACCATCATCAGCACAGCTGCACGCATGACACCCTCCTTGGGTTTTGCCCCATTGACGCAACAGATTCCAACGTGAATTGCCAGGCCTGCATGATCCCATGGCAGTTCCGCCAGCATAGGCCGATGCCACGCCACAGGCAAACCCGGACAGACATTGCACGCCCTGCCCAAAAAGACCGCATAAACGGCGCAAATGCCGCTGGAACCGGCCAGTCACGATGGGTAGTCTGTCCCTCTTATTTAGTAAGGGGGATTGACCATGCAATGTCTGGTAGTGGGAGGCGGCCTGGCGGGCCTGGCCTCGGCAGTCTGGTTGTCGGAAGCGGGGCATCAAGTAACGCTGCTTGAAAGGCGCGGCGCCCTCGGCGGCCGTACCATCGCGATTCCGCAGCCGGAAGTGGACGATGTGCCGGACAACGGTCAGCACGTATTCGCCAGCGGCTACGAAAACCTGTTCCGCTATCTGGAAAGCGTGGGCACTCGCCAATACGTTGAATTCCCTGGCCATATGACGGTGCGCCTGCCGGGTGGCGATACCCGACGCTCCTCCTTCGCCGGCCTGGATGGATTGCGCGCCCTGGTGGGCGACCTGCCCGGCGTCACCGGCCTGGATCGCCTGCGCACCGCCATCGCCCAACTACGCATGATCAAACAGTGCGCGCGCCAACCGGCGGATCTGGATTCCATCACCGCAGATCAATGGTTCCGCCGCATCGGCATGCCGGACTCCGCGCGCAAGGCGTTGTGGGATGGCATCGTCATCGGTCTCACCGGCGACAAAACCGACATCTCCTCCGCCAAAGTACCTGCCGACCTGATGATGACCGGCTTCCGCCAGGCCAAGAAAATGCGCACGCCGATTTCGATCGGCTACCCCACCGTGGATTTGGATACCCTCTTTGTCACCAGTGCCGAAAAGACTTTTCAACAGCGCGGCGTCACCGTGCGCACGCGCGCTCCGGTGCGCAGCGTGGATGTGGAGAACGGCAAAGTAAAAGGCGTAACGCTGTTGGACGGTGAACAACTGACTGCGGACATCGTGATCTGCGCCGTGCCGGTATGGAAAGTGCGCGGGCTGTTGGACCAAGTGCCGGAGCATGAAACGATTTACCGCGCGGTGGAGCACCTGACACCGGTACCGATTGTCAGCGTCAATCTGTATCTGGATCGCAGCATCGGCATGGAGGATTGGGGCGAAATTCTCTTTGGCGGCGAAGGCGTGCTGGAACAGGTGTGGGACCGGCAGAAAATGCACGGCCGCGCTCCAACGAAAAACTGGTTTTACTCCACCACCGTGTCAGCGTCGTACGAACTGATCAAGGGTTCGAATCAGGAAATCATCGACACGCAGATGGAGATGCTGCGTCGCTATTATCCGCTGGCCCGTGACGCGCAAGTGGTGCACAGCCATATCGTGCGCATGCCCTATTCCACCTTCGCACAGCGCCCTGGCACTGCAGGAGTGCGGCCGCCACAACGCACATCGGTGCAGGGCCTCGCCATTGCCGGCGACTGGACGCAAACAGACTGGACTACCACCATGGAAGGCGCCTGCCAAAGCGCTGCGCGTGCCGTGCAAGCCGTGCTGAACTAATACAAACGGGGAACGCAGTAGAAAATGGCAAAACGAATTCTGGTAACCGGCGCGACCGGTGCTCAAGGTGGTGCCCTGGTACGACAACTGCTGCAGCGGGGATTTTCCGTGCGGGCATTGACGCGCAATCCCAACAAACCCGCAGGCCAGGCACTGGCTGTACTGGGTGCGGAAGTTGTGGCGGGCGATCTCGACAACGAAGCATCGCTGGAGCAGGCC
>DATLII010000407.1:0-1721 GCA_035539495.1 Dongiaceae bacterium | reverse complement strand
ATCGGCAGCCTCGAAGCGTCCGTGTTGTGGTCGTTTCAACACATCGGGTTGCCGCTCAGCGCAGCCATGGGATTGATTGCCCTTTTCCGGTTGCGAGATGTGATTCTGTTACTTGTCGGGTTCGCATGCCTGCGCGCGTTGCAATCGGAGCCGGCGCAGGCTGCTTCCTGACATTTTTCTGATGGCTGCTTAAATGCCCGCTCACTTTAAATGGCCGCTCGCTTTAAATGCCCGCTCAATACGCTTTTCGGTACGCAGACCAGCAAGTGCTGTTTTCCCAGAGCTTCACTGTAAGCACGCCACCGGCCGGCAGTTGGTGTAGTTTGGCCACCAACTGTTGATGCAAGATTCGCGAGAAATGTTCGATGCTGGGATTCAGGCCCGCGAACTCGGCTTTGTCATTCAGCAGGCTGTCCCGAAAATAGTCCACACTGGATGCCAGTGCCGCTTCAACATCAACGATGTCCACCAGATAGCCATGCTTGTCCAGCACGTCATTCTCAATGCTGATTTCGACCACGTAATGATGCGCATGGGGAAAGTTCTCAGCGCCCCAATCGCCGCCGATCAGATAGTGGTTGGCAATGAAATCACGGGTGACTGCAAGGGTGTACATGTTGAATCGGTCCTGTTCAGGGATAAACGAAAACGGCTTGCACAATGGCGTCGGGCGCTGAGTGCAGCTGTTCGTAAAGTGTGGGTGCGTCGTTGAAAGCAATGCGGTGGGTGATCAGATTACGCGGCTTGATCTGATGCAGCGCTGCCCAGGCCAGATCGGCTCTGCGTTGTTTGGTCCAGCGACCGGTCAATTCCGGTGCCAGCGTTGAAACCTGGCTGGTGAGAATCTGCAGGCGATTGCGATGCGCTTCGGCACCCAGAGCGACGGCGGCGGTTTTGTTGCCGTACCAGCTGCCAATCACGATGCGGCTGGCATAGCCGGTAAAGGCAATCGCCAGATTCAGTGCGTTCGGGTTACCGGTTACTTCAAATATCAGATCAGCGCCGTTGAAGGCATTCTGTGAGGATAACCGCTGGCGCAGTGTTGCGTGATCCTGATCCGATTGCAGATCGAATACCGCCAGGTTCTGTTGACGCGCAAAGGCTCGCCGGGCAGCGGATTGGTCGACAACAGCTAGCGGCGTCAGCGCAAAGGCGGCCAGCAGCTTCGCCAGCAATAAGCCGACAATACCTTGCCCGATCACCAGGATGTTTTCACCCAGGCGCGGCGCGCCGTCCTGCACCAGGTTGACGGCTGTCTCCATGTTCGCAAAAAACAGGGCGTCGTCGTTGTCAACGTTGTCGGGAATGGCGAGCAGAGTGTTTGCGGAACAAACAACGTGCGAGGCATGAGGTGCAAAAGCAAATACCCGTTTTCCGAGCCATGAAGAATCCGCGGTTTCTCCCAGCGCTATTACTTGGCCGACGCAGGCGTAGCCATAACGTAAAGGATACGTGGTGGCATCGCGCAATCCATCGATGCTGGCGTCGAGTGCCATGTCGTCCGGTATCTGGCCGCGATAGACCAGCAGCTCGGTTCCGGCACTGACGGCGGAGCGTTCCACTTTTACCAGCACTTCGTCGCCACGGGGCCATGGCAACTGGCATTCACGAATTTCAGCGTCACCAGGGCGGGTAAACCAGAGTTGTTGCGCGGTGACTGAATCTGTCATGCGGCAGCACGTGCGTAGCGCAGGTTGCCCCATACGATGAGATCGGCGCCC
>DATLII010000406.1:0-8601 GCA_035539495.1 Dongiaceae bacterium | reverse complement strand
GTTCGTCGCCATCCGCGAGAACATGAAGCTGCAGGAAGCTCGCGAATTGGGCCTGCTGCAACAGCAGCATCCGGGCGAATCATTCGGCGCCAGCATCCCGCAGGAAATCACCCCGGAATTCGTGCGTCAGGAAGTGGCCGCTGGCCGCGCCGTGATTCCCGCCAACATCAACCACCCGGAGCTGGAGCCAGCCATCCTGGGCCGTCACTTCCTGGTGAAAATCAACGCCAATATCGGTAACTCGGCGGTGACGTCTTCCATCGAAGAAGAAGTGGCGAAGATGACGTGGGCCACCCGTTGGGGCGGCGACACCGTGATGGACCTTTCCACTGGCAAAAATATTCACGAAACCCGCGAGTGGATCATCCGCAATGCGCCGGGTCCCATCGGTACCGTGCCCATCTACCAGGCACTGGAGAAGGTGGAAGGCGTGCCGGAAGAACTGACCTGGGACCTGTTCCGCGACACCCTGATCGAGCAGGCAGAGCAGGGCGTGGACTACTTCACGATCCACGCCGGCGTGCTGCTGCGCTACGTGCCGCTGACCGCCAAGCGCCTTACCGGCATCGTCTCCCGCGGCGGTTCCATTATGGCGAAGTGGTGTCTGGCCCATCACAAGGAAAACTTCCTCTACACCCACTTCGACGAAATCTGCGAAATCATGACGGCCTATGACGTCACCTTCTCGCTGGGTGACGGCTTGCGTCCCGGTTCTATCGCTGACGCCAACGACGAAGCCCAGTTCGGCGAGTTGCATACTCTGGGTGAACTCACCACCAAGGCGTGGGAGCACAGCGCCCAGGTGATGATCGAAGGCCCCGGTCACGTGCCGATGCACATGATCAAGCGCAATATGGAAGAGCAGTTGAAGCACTGTCACGGCGCACCTTTCTACACCCTTGGCCCTCTGACCACCGACATCGCACCGGGTTATGACCACATCACCTCCGGCATCGGCGCTGCCATGATCGGCTGGTACGGCACTGCCATGCTCTGCTACGTCACGCCGAAGGAACATTTGGGCTTGCCCAACAAGGACGACGTAAAGCAGGGTCTGATTACCTACAAGATCGCAGCCCATGCTGCCGATTTGGCGAAAGGCCACCCCGGCGCCCAGATCCGCGACAACGCCATGTCCAAAGCGCGGTTCGAGTTCCGCTGGGAAGACCAGTTCAACCTGGCTCTGGATCCGGACACTGCCCGCTCGTATCACGACGAGACCCTGCCCAAGGAAGCGCACAAGGTGGCCCACTTCTGCTCCATGTGCGGCCCCAAGTTCTGCTCGATGAAAATCACCCAGGACGTGCGCGACTACGCTGCAAGCCAAGCGGCCAGCCAGGCAGAGCAGGCGCTGTTGGCCGAACAGGGCATGCAAGAGAAATCCGCTGAATTCAAAGCGCAAGGCGCTGAAATCTATCACAAAATCTAAAAGGACCTGGCTTGGCCTAAAGGTGCCGCATTGAGGCGGCGCCTTTTTATGGCTAGCCTGTAAGGATGATCCCTGGAGCTCGCGGGAGACTGGCATGGACGTTAAGGATGGGCCCTGTTTTTCGGGCGAGGATGTTGAAATCATTGAAAAATCCACTGTGTACCAGGGATTTTTCCGGATGCACAAATACCGGCTTAAGCACCGTCTGATCGAGGGTGGCTGGAGCCCGATCATTACCCGCGAGTGCTTCGATCGTGGGCCGGCGGTGGGTGTGTTGCTGTACGACCCCTACCGCGATAGCGTCGTGTTGCTGGAGCAGTTCCGCATCGGTGCTCTGGATGCCCCGGAAGGTCCCTGGCAGATGGAGCTGGTGGCCGGTATTTTGGATGAGGGTGAGTCGCCGGAAGACGTAGTGCACCGTGAAGCGGTGGAGGAAGCCGGCAGTGATGTGCTGGATCTGGAGTACATTCACGAGTATTACCCCAGCCCCGGCGGCAGCAACGAAAAACTGTATCTGTATTGCGGCGGCATCGATTCCAGCGGCATCGGCGGTGCCCACGGGTTGCGGGAAGAAGGCGAGGATATCTGGGTGCAGGTGTTTCCGCGCGAAGAAGCCTGGAACATCCTGCAGGAAAATTACATCGGCAATGCGTCCACCATCATCGCGTTGCAGTGGCTGCAGATGAACTACCAACGGTTGCAGGAAAAATGGCAGTAAAGAAACGGCGTTACACTCCGGATCTGCGCAAAATGCTGGGTGATTGCGAAATCAATTACCACCGGCTGATTCGGCTGTTGCCATCGCTGGACAACCAGGACCAGTGGCTGTTTGGCGTGGATGCCAACTCCGATCAGTTGCGTCAGGTCAGTATCTCGGTCGTGGAGCGTAGCCGTTACACCACTACAGTGGCCGTAGCCCAGGAATCCCTACTCAACGACTGGGTACCCAAGCCCACGATCACCGTGCGGCTTTATCACGATGCGCAGATGGCCGAGGTGCTGTCGTTCCAGCGCAATCGCTACTTGCGGGAACGTTACGAATATCCGAATGACAAGATGTTCCAGCGCGATGAGAAGGCACAACAGAATGCCTTCCTGGGAGAATGGCTGGAATTCTGCCTGCGATCGGGGCGTGCGCTGGTGCGATTCAAGTCCTGTGACTGAATCCACAGATTCACCGGATGTGAATATTCAGGCTTGCAATTCTGGCAAAAAGGCCAACGGACTTAACATCTTGCGAATAAAACCCGTTATACTGAAATGCGAGTAACCGGCAACTGGCAGCATCTCGGGTTGTGGGTTATATGTTGTAATGGTGTTGTACTGTTAAATTGTTGTTAAGTTATCTCCATACCCAATTAATGGATTGACTCTTGGTCTCACGTCCTCACCAACCTTCAATTCGCGTCATTCAACTGTCAGACTGCCATTTGTTCCGGAATCTGGAAGGCAAGTTGTTGGGCTTGAATACCGAACATAGCCTGGGCAAGGTGATGGACCTGATCACAGCCGAGCAGAAGGCTATTGATCTGGTGTTGGCGACCGGCGATTTGTCGCAGGACGGCACCAGCGACTCTTACGTCCGCTTCCATCAGCACATGACACGCTTCACCTGCCCCGTGTACTGGCTGCCCGGCAATCACGATCTCACCGATGTCATGGCCAATCACCAGCTGGCGCAGTGCATGAGCCCTTGCGTAATCGATATCGGTGGCTGGCAGATCGTCATGCTGGATTCCACCATTCGCGGCAAGGTGCCAGGCAATTTCACCGGCAACGAATTATTGTTCCTGGACAAATCATTGCGGGAATCCCAGGGCAAGCATGTGCTGATTGCGTTACACCATCAGCCGGTACCCGTGGGCAGCGCCTGGTTGGATCAGCAGATCGTGGGCAATGCCGCTGATTTCTTCAAAGTGGTCGACCGCTACAGTAATGTGAGGTCGATTATCTGGGGCCATGTGCACCAGGTGTTTGAAACCGAGCGTAACGGCGTGAAGCTGATGTCGGTGCCGTCTACCTGCGTCCAGTTCAAACCCAAGAGCCAGGATTTTGCGGTGGATAGCGAGTCTCCCGGTTACCGCTGGCTCGACCTGCATGCCGATGGTCGCATTGATACCGGCGTGTCCCGCGTCACCGGCGTCGAATTCGTGGTTGATTACAGCGTGAAAGGCTATTAGCCTTTCCGCCCATGCCTGCACCCTTTCATCTTTTCTACGTTCATGGCTTCAACAGTTCCCCCCAATCCGCCAAGGCGCGCCTGATCGGTCAGGCTGTGGCTGAGCTGCCCCACGTGCAATATCAGGTGCCGACGCTGCCCTATGAACCGCAGCGGGCGATTGCGATCCTCGATGCCGCCGTGCGTGCTTGCCTGCCGGGTCGGGTCGGGCTGATCGGCAGTTCCATGGGTGGTTTTTATGGCACCTACATCGCCGAGCGTTACGATCTGCCGTTAGTGCTGGTGAATCCGGCGGTACGGCCTTTCGAGCTGCTGCAGGATTACCTGGGGGAAAACGAGAACATTTACACCGGGGAAAAATACAGCTTCACTGAAGAGCATATCGCGCAGCTGCGGACGCTGGATGTGGAGCCGGTGACACAACCATCGCGTTACCTGCTATTGACCCAGACCGGTGACGAGGTGCTCGACTATCAACAAGGCGTGACAAAATACATTGGTTGCCGTCAGATCGTGGAGCCCGGTGGTTCGCACGGTTTCGATGGCTTCGAGCATCACCTGCAGACGATTTTTTCCTTTTTCGATCTTTAGACTTTCAGCCAACGGAACCAGCAACACCTATGGCAGCCGACAATTACACAGCCGAATCCATTGAAGTCCTCAGCGGCCTTGATCCGGTGCGCAAGCGCCCGGGCATGTACACCGACACCACGCGCCCGAATCACCTGGCGCAGGAAGTCATCGACAACAGCGTGGACGAAGCGCTGGCGGGTCATGCCACCCGTGTTGACGTCATGCTGTTCAAGGACGGCTCCTGTGAAGTGAAAGACGACGGTCGTGGCATGCCGGTGGATATCCATCCGGAGAAAGGCGTGCCGGGCGTGGAAGTGATCCTGTGCACGCTGCATGCGGGCGGCAAGTTCTCCAACAAGAATTACCAGTTCTCCGGTGGTTTGCACGGTGTGGGCGTGTCAGTGGTGAACGCATTGTCGAGTGTGTTGGAAGTGACTATCCAGCGTGACGGCAATATTTACCGCATGGGTTTCAAGAACGGCGACAAGGCTACCGACCTGCAAATTATCGGCACCTGCCCGAAACGCGCTACCGGCACCGCAGTGCGCTTCCTGCCGGACCCGAAATATTTCGACACGCCAAAGTATGCGGCGTCGAAGTTGGCGCATCTGCTGCGGGCGAAAGCGGTTTTGTGTCCCGGCTTGCAGGTGAAATTCACCGATGAAAATACCGGTGAAGTGCTGGAATGGTGTTACCAGGATGGTCTGAAGGATTATTTGCAAAGCGCCAATCAGGGTTGGACCGTGCTGCCGGAAGAACCGTTCATGGGCAGTATGCAGGCGGAAACCGAAGCGGCAGATTGGGCGGTGCAATGGCTGCCGGAAGGCGGCGAGCTGGTGACGGAAAGTTACGTCAACCTGATTCCCACCGCGCAGGGTGGTACGCATGTGAATGGTTTGCGCACCGGTCTGGCGGATGCGGTGCGCGAATACTGTGAACACCGCAACCTGTTGCCTCGCGGTGTGAAGCTGACAGCGGAAGACGTGTGGGAAAAGTGTACGTTTGTGTTGTCGGTAAAAATGCAGGATCCGCAGTTTGCCGGTCAGACCAAAGAGAAATTGTCATCGCGTCAGACCGCCGCGTTCGTTGCGGGTGTGGTGAAAGATTCTTTCAGTTTGTGGTTACACCAGCACACTGCGGAAGGCGATGCGCTGGCGGATCTGGCGATCAGCAACGCGCAATCCCGTTTGCGCGCCAGCAAAAAAGTGGTGCGCAAGAAAGTCACGGCCGGTCCCGCACTGCCCGGCAAGCTGGCGGATTGTTCCAGTCAGGATCCGGAGCGTTCCGAATTGTTCCTGGTGGAGGGAGACTCCGCAGGCGGTTCTGCCAAGCAGGCGCGTGATCGCGAATTCCAGGCGGTAATGCCGCTGCGCGGTAAAATCCTGAATACCTGGGAAGTGGATTCCAATGAGATTCTGGGATCGCAGGAAGTACACGATATATCGGTGGCAATTGGGTTGGAGCCGGCGTCGGACGATCTGAGTAATCTGCGCTACAGCAAGGTGTGTATCCTGGCGGACGCGGATTCCGACGGTGCACACATCGCGACCTTGTTATGTGCGCTGTTTCTGCGTCACTTCCGCCCGCTGGTGTTGGCGGGGCATGTGTATGTGGCGATGCCACCGTTGTACCGGCTCGATATCGGCAAGGATGTTTATTACGCGCTGGATGATGCGGAAAGGCAGGGAATTTTGGATCGCATCAAGGCGGAGAAAAAACGCGGCACTGTTCAGGTGACACGCTTCAAAGGCCTGGGCGAGATGAACCCGCTGCAGTTGCGCGAAACCACCATGGCCACGGAAACACGGCGCCTGGTGCAGCTGGTGGTGGAACATGGCGATGATTCGAATGAAGCCATGGATCTATTGCTGGCGAAGAAAAGAGCGGGGGATAGAAAGGATTGGTTGGAGAGTAAAGGAAATCTGGCAGCGGTGTAACAGAAGAAAACAGCATCGCGCTGTGGCCATATAGCGGGTGGGAGTTGTCACAAACTCCCACCTGTCCGACCAACACTCACCCTCTGCACATCAATGTCGCCACATCCAGCGTGCGACAGGCATATCCATATTCATTGTCGTACCACACCTGCACTTTGGCGTGACGGCCATTCACTACCCGAGTGGAAAGTCCATGCACGATGCCGGAATGAGAGTCGCCCAGAATATCGGTCGACACCAACGGTTCGCGGCTAAAAGCCAAGATACCTTTCAGCTCGCTCTCGGCCGCGGTTTTAAGGACAGTATTGATTTCATCGGCGGTTGTGTCGCGCTGCAACAGCGCCACGATGTCGGTGATGGCGCCATCCGGTACCGGCACCCGTAACGCGGTGGCTGCCACCTTGCCTTTCAGTTGGGGTAATACCAGTTCTGTGGCCTTGTCCGATCCGGTACTGGTGGGAATGATATTGAGTGCACCGGCCCGGCCTCGGATCATTTTCTTGTTGGGCTCGTCCACCATCCCCTGCGACACCGTGTAGGCGTGCACGGTGGTCACCATGGTGCTTTCAATACCGAAGCTGGCGTCGAGAATTTTCAACACTGGCGCAAGGGAGTTGGTGGTGCAGGAGGCATTGGAAACGATGTGATGCCGCTCTGCATCATAATCCTTGTCATTGACGCCCAGCACCAGGGTGAGGTCGGCGGGAGAGCTGAGCAGCACTTTTTTCGCGCCTGCTTGCTGGTGGAAAGCGGCCTTGTCGTGATGGGTGAATGCGCCGGTGCAGTCGATTACCAGATCAACACCCAGAGAGTCCCAGGGCAGCTTGTGCGGATCGGCTTCGTTGAAGTAACGGATGTGGTGGGAATCAATATTGAAGTGACCGTCGGCCACCTGAATGTCTTTCTCGAAACGGCCGTGTACGGAATCGTATTTGAGCAGATAAGCGATGTTGTCCGCTCCCACCAGATCATTCACGGCCACCAGCTTCACGTCAGCAGGAGCGCGCCGGATGTATTCCCGCAATATCAAACGGCCAATGCGGCCCAACCCGTTGATGGCGATCCTTTTCATTCCCTGTCTCCTCGCTATCCACCGCGATATCGCGTTGATGGTGTGCCAAGGAAGTCTATTACGTTATCGACGAGCTTGCATTGAGGCTGATTAAAAAGCGCGGTACGTCAAACCCAATGCAATTGCGCGGGGCCATCATGGCTGGGGGAATCAATTTGGCGGTGATTTGAGCGGTTGCTCGTTATCTAGGCACAAAATGCGTGGAGAGCTTGCTGGTGGAGAGCTTCCTGAATTGCCATGGATTGGAAGTGGCGTCAGATTTTACGACTCCCCGCCGCAATAATCGGCGTGACGATCGCGCAATCCAGAATATCCGCGATCCGTTCAATGGATACGGGATTTTCCTGTCGCAACCACCACACAATCAATTCCAGCGCGCTACCCACGATCAAAATGGTGCCAAGGTCAGGCGGCAACAGATTGTCTGACTGGCCGCGCACATCCGCCACAGCGCGGGCCTGACGCAAAAATTCCTCGCGAATGAAGGCAGCCGCGCCACCCGTTAGCAGCGTCGACCATATTGACCGGTGCTCATCGACATAGGACAGCATGGCGATGGCACCGGAGCGCACGTCCTGCGCGTCCATCACTGGAATTGACATCTGAAACAAGGTGCTGATCTGCTCTGCCGCTACATCCTCCAGCAAGGATTCCTTGGTGGGATGATGGCGGAAGAACGTGGTGTAACCAATGCCCGCCTTGGCCACGATGTCGCGCACGGTGATCTGCTCCAACGCTTTTTCTTCCAGCAATTGCAGCAATGCACTGCGCAACGCTTCGCGGGAGCGAACAGCGCGGGGATCCTGGTTTTCCTGTGAACTCTGTTCCATGTCGTCTCATTCGATCAAAGTCGGTGCGCTATTGTCCCTGCTGATAGACGTTAGTCAATGCGGTTCTGCTCCTGCCGGGCTGGCGGCTTGTCTGGCCAGCCGTTCATCCCGACGTTTGATCAACTCACGATAACCGATGGCTTTGTACTGCGGCTTGGGTTGCACACCCCAAATATCCCGTGCGGTCTTTTGTCCCGCTCCCTCGGAGGGTGCAAACAACGGATAGGGATAAATACATTCGCGCGACTCATCGGAAAAGCGGATTTTTTCGAATTCAGTGCAAATTTCATGAAGCGACAACGTTGGCCAACCATACCAGAGCGCCAGCAGCGGGAAGGTGAACGCGCCTTCCAGCACCAGAGCGGCCAGGCAGACGATCAGTCCGCGCTGTAGCCATTTGTGCATGCCGGCGAACGCAGGTGTCGTTCCTAGCGGCAGGTTGTTCGTCTGTGGGTTGTTCATGTTCGATCTCCTCGAACCGGCTGTTTGCTCAGTCGGTAAAAATCACTAGTCAGTAAAAATTTCGCGATTGACGGAATGCAGATACGGCAATGCCAGGAAGGGGGTGATGTAGAAAATGT
>DATLII010000405.1:0-2796 GCA_035539495.1 Dongiaceae bacterium | reverse complement strand
GACGGGGCCGCCAGGCGCGGGTTCGGAGAAACCAGTGCCGACCAGTATTTGGGGCAGGCCGCTGGCATGTCCGGCGAGCATTGCGGTAGGGGAGTAGTCGCAGATCAGCAGGTCGGGTTTTACGAGAGAGATCAGGCTTTGCCAGCTGCGCACCAGTGCATGGAGCGGATCAGGTTCCAGATAGCCGTTCAGCAGCAGGGTATCGGGCAGGCAGGCGATAGGGCGTTGCATGGTAATTCGCGGTAGCCATACCGGGGCTTGTACCAGGGTGACATCCAGGTCGGCAAAAAAACGGTGGCAGCGGGACAGGTCTTTCAACGCAACGGTAACGTCGAATCCCCGCATAAGGAGTTCCCGTGCGAGTCCTGCCAGTCGCGATACGTGACCCAGGTCGCCCCCCATTTCCCAGGCGCAGAGGATTTTTTTGCGAGCGGTCGTCATGGGGTGACCCGTAATGGTGAGTGTTGGGCGATTCTAGCGCAGGAGTCGGTTTGTGTGCTTTTTACCAATAGGGCCTGTTGGTGATCGCCTGTTCAGTTTCATGGTGAACGGGTAGTATGGTGGGCCTCCCACCTCTTCCCAGACCGACAGGAATTAAAGGATGAAACGTTCCCTTCACTCATTTCCGATGCTGGCGTTGGCGCTGGCTGTGTCACAGGCCAGTTATGCGCAGGTTGATGCCAACAATGACACGGCAACCACGACGGCAGGCACATCGGTTGCTATCTTTGTGCTGTCCAACGATACAACCACTGCGGCTCCCATGAATATTGTGTATGACGGCGCGTACGAATCTGCCTACGGCGGTACTGTGGTGTTGGGTCAGAACAACGAATTAATATATACACCCGCAGGTGATTTCACTGGAGAGGATACTTTTTCTTACAGCGTGGTTGACGAGGATGGGTCGGGTTACGGTGGTTCTGCCATCGTAACGGTCACAGTACTGGATGCCGAAGAACCAGTAGACCCGGAAACATCCATCGAATCCCAAGTACAAGGCGCTTCCAATAAGCGCACGGCCCGGATGCTGGATGCTGTGTGTGCCAAGGCTGATAGTGAGGGCAGCTCGGCGCTGTCGCCGGAGCTTAATGCGAGCTGTTTGATTCTCGGCGAAGCGAGCGGAGCAGAACTGCAGGAAATGGTGGAGGACATCGCTCCCGAAGAAATCCTCGTCCAGCGCACGCTGATGGCCAACACGCTGCGCAGCTACACTTCACGGTTGTATCAATTCCAGGATTCCCTGCGTCCCGGCGCTGAAGGCGAAGCGGTAACGATCAACGGCAATGGCATGATGCTGAACCCGTACAAAGGTGGCGCAGCGGGTGACGAGGCGCAGCGTTGGGGTGTCTTCGGCAGCGTCAACTACGATAAGGCCGAACACGACCAGACGGATTATGAATCGGGCTATGAATACGATGCCTATGGTTTAACGCTGGGTGTGGACCATGGTCTGCGGCCAGATCTGCACGTCGGCGCGGCGATCAACTGGCTGACCTACGATCTGGAATACGACAGCAACGGCGGCACGCTGGATTCCGATCAGTTCAGCTTCACCGGTTATGCGTCCTGGTTCATCGACAAATTCAGTGTTGATACCCAATTGGGTTACACCGTGGGCGACTTCACCACGGAGCGCAATATCTCCACCTTCAGTACGGTTGCCGATGGCGATACCGACAGCAGTCAGTACAACTTCAGCACCCAAGTGGATTACAGCATCGGCTTTGAAGCGTTGACTGTGCGGCCCTATGTGCGGGTGGATTACATGTCCACCCAGATTGATGGCTACACCGAAGACGGTGGCGCGGGTTGGGCGATGGAAATCGGCGATCAGGAGCTGAACGTTACCGAATCCAGCCTGGGTGTCGATACCACCTACGCCATGAGCTTCGACTGGGGCGTGATGGTGCCAGGTCTGAAATTGACGGCAGTGAGCGTGAGCAGCTCCGACTATTCGCCTGTAGCGTTCCATCTGATCGGTGATCAATCCATCGACGGCCAGTTTGCGCTGCAGCCTGATAGCGAAGACAGCCTGTTCTATCAGGTGGACCTGGGCTCGGTATTCCAGCTGAAGAATGGCATCGCCACCTTCGTCAACTTGCAGAGCACGTTAGGTTATGACGACTACAGCGCCTTCCAGATCGTAGGTGGTTTCAATATCGAGATCTGATGCTCTGCAACAGGGCATTTTTACCAAGGCCGGTGTTAACAGCACCGGCCTTTTTTATTTGCGCGAATTGCCAAAGTGAGTTTGCCGGATCGGGAAAGCTACCGCATACTTTGTGTGCAGAGAAGAGAGCCGCGCCATTTGCAGTTGGGGCTGTTGGTGCGGGTAAAGAATCAGTTGGGGCTTCTGTCGCATGGCGGACCTGTTGCAAATTTGCATCGTCGGTGCTGGGCCGGCAGGATTGAGCGCGGCCGCGCGCGCAGCGGCCCAGGGTCTCCGGTACGTGCTGCTGGAGGCGTCCCCCGCCATTGCCAAAACCATCCAGGATTACCAGAAAGGCAAACACGTCATGGCCGAGCCAGGCGTGCTGCCGCTGCGTTCCGATCTGAAATTCGACGTGGGTACGCGCGAGCAGGTGCTGGGCAGCTGGCAGTCCGGCCTGCAAGGGCTGGGCGTGAACGTGCAATACGGCGCCGAGGTGAAGTCTATCGATGGTGGCAAAGGCGCCTTCGAACTGAAATTAAAAAATGGTGGGTTAGTCCGGGCGCAGCACGTGGTGCTGGGCATTGGCTTGCAGGGCAATCCGCGCACGTTGGGCGTGCCGGGCGAGGAACCCAGCTGTGTGC
>DATLII010000404.1:0-8635 GCA_035539495.1 Dongiaceae bacterium | reverse complement strand
TTTTTATACAGCCCTTCGATCAGTGGCATTTCCTGCCGGCAGGGGGCGCACCACGATGCCCAGAAGTTCACCATCACTACATCGCCCTGGAAATCTGCCAATTGCACCTGGCCGCCGGCTTTGGCGGGTAGTGCGAATTGCGGCGCGGGGCCCTTTAAGGTTTCGGTGGCGGCAAAAACGGATGACGTCCAGGCCACCACAACGAATGTGATCAGTCGTAACAGATGAATCATGGCAAATCCTCGATGATCCCCCGGTTTAGAAAAACACCGTGACGCTGGTGGTGTATTGCATGTTATGTGACGCTTCCCCACTATCGGCCGGATCGATGACGGCCGGTTTTTCGAATATCAGATCCTGCATCATCAGATGCACGGCGATCCAGTCCAGCGCGATTAAACGCAGGCCCGCGCCGATGTTAATGGTGAACTCGCGATCGCCGGCAAATTCCGTGGTGCCGGCGCCTGCCAGAAAATAGATGTCGGTATTGAACGCGTTGTTTTCGCCGATGAATACTTCACCCGGCAGCGCATTGAAGCCCAATGAAAGATTGTAGTAGATGAGATCGCGGTCATCGCCGGTGAGCAGGGTGGCGGGCGCCAGTTCTTCATAGCTGGTTTTGCCGACCGAGGTCATACCGTATTGGGCTTCGATGAACAAATCCTCGGTGACGTGCCAGGCGCCGCGCACACCGTACACAGCGTCGGTACCGAAATTTTCCACACTCATGTAGCCGACGTATAGGCCGGCTTCGATGTCCATGCTTTCGATGTCTGCTTCTTTCAGCCCCAGCCGCACAATGGACGGATCAATTACCGGCGCTTCTTCGACGATATTGGTTTCTTCCTCTGCCGCAAAAGTAGTGGTAGCCGGCAGAAAGCAGGCGGTAGCGACACTCAGAAAAAGGCCGAGAAGCCTATTGTCCATTCTTCAATCTCCAGATTGTCATCGACGTCGGTGAGGACGGTATTGCTGCGGTATTCGCCCCGCAGCATGAACTGACGGGTGATGTAGACACGGGCACCGAGGCCGGCGTGTACGGTTTGGTCGGTGCGGTCGCGGGTTTGCACGAAGCGCGCTTCCGGGCTGATTTTGATAGCGCCGCCACCAATGGTGAAATACGGCGACACGCGCCACTGCGGCCAAGGTTGATGCGTGAGACTGAGGTTGACGAGCTGACCGTCGGAGAAGCTACCCAACGCTTCCGCCACGGTGAGTTCGGCCGACAAATTTTGCGTGAAGTAATAACCCAGCAGGCCGGCGATCATGGTGTTGCCTTCGAAATCGCCGAGTTTGACGCCCGCTTCCCAGCGGCGGTGAGCCCATTCATCTTCGCCCACTTTATCGAATGCCACTTGGTCGCCATCGGGATCCAGTGTGCGTTCCATATCTTCGCGGCTGACCCAACCTTCGAAACCTTTTTTCGTGCGCACTTTAAACCAGTCGGTCTTCTGCACCATGATTTCGATGTAATCGCCGCGCTCGACGATTTGGACCTTGGGATAACCGCGGCCGGGTCCGGTGCGCAAATCCAGATAAGCATCGACGACTTCAACGGAGGGATAATCCGTGGCCAGGGCGGTGCCCACGCCGAAACTGCAGGCAAGCGTGATAACAATCAGGATTCGGGCAAACATAGGGCGGGCGGCCGGCCTTCTCGTTAGGTTTTATAAGATATTGTTTTTGGCCACATTCTATAGCAACGCGGCGGGGTGGGCCACCCGCGCCGCGGGTGACGTCAATCGGCGTCCGGGGCTTTGAAATGATTGTTGTAGTACTGGCCGCCGATGTCCAGCCATTCTGCGATCAGACGCAGCTCGGCGGGGGTGAGATAGCCGGCGTGGGAACCAGCGCCCTCGAACTTGTTGAAGAAGGCGGCGCTGGCGCGGGCTCCGCCGGAATTCATCGTGGCTGCAGTGGTGGTGACGCCGGGCGGGCACACGTTTTCGGTAACGGGGTCGCCATTTTCATCCAGCACCGGATCGCCGTTACCATCCAGTACAGGCACCAACACGCTGGTGCAGTCCGCCAGGGCGGTATTGTTGTTCACCGCCACCTGGAAGGGCCGGGTGGTGAATAATTCAAACCAGGAACGCACGCGCACGTCACCGCCTACATCGGCCTGATTGGTTAATTCCAGTTGCGTGGTGGGAATGCCGTCGGCATCGCCCGTGGCGGCGATAGCCGCCGCACTGTGGCAGCCGATACAGGTGGCTGCCGGTGGCGCAGTCATCGGGTCGTTGTCATTGTCATGGATCGGGTTCGTGGCCAGGATCGGTGTGGTCAACGCGCCGCGATCCAGCTCCCACAGGGATTGGATGTGTTCGTTGTAATTGATCACGATGCGGCAGTGACTGTTCCAGGGCGTGCAGTTGCCATTGGTGGGGGTTGTCTGCGACGACACCAGCATCGAATAGTTGGGCAGATCCTGGTAGCGCAGGCTGACAGGCGCATCGGCGGCTTCGCTGCCGGTGTCGGTCCAGACATCCGTATAAAGAATGTCGGCGCTCAGCTCCATGATTTCATCGTCGGCATCTTCTGCGGCTGCGACGCGGGCTTCCGCCATGGTGGCGCCAGCGAATGGAGACGTGATGGTAGAGACGGCGCCCGGATACGCGGACCCCTGAGGCCGGCCGCTATTAATGGAAGGTGCCTGGGCATCGTAGCGGCCGTGCGGTGGCAATGCTGCGCCCGTGTTGCCGGCGGCATGACAGCCTTTGCATTCCATTACTTCACCTGGACGCAAAGTGATCCAGTTGTTGTGGCGATTGGCCTGGGCCAGTGATTTGCCGTTGGCGTCGACCACGTTCAGTGACAACGCCACGTTGGCGGGCACGCGCACTTTCACCGAGCCATCGGGCTCGATCGGCGCGTAGCCGATGATTTCTTTCATGCGTTGTGCACCAGCATTGCCGAAGGAGCCGTTAGCGGGCTCCTTCAGTTCGCGATCCGGCTCCGACACTGCCTTGATGATGCGCAAGAAACGGGCAGGACGGTCGCTGGCGTCGCTTAATGTCGGGTTGGCGATGGTGCTGTACGGGCGGTTAACGGCGGTATCGAGATCGTTATAGGCGCCATTGAAGTCATACACGCTGCGGATGTGCAGGATGGCTTCTTCGTTTTCGGCGGCCATCATGTTGGAGAACGTTTCCGCTGACACCCTTCCATCCGTTGGACCGGTCAGCGAACTGCCATCCGAGATAATGGTCGGTTGCGTGTGAGCGGCCCCCAGCGCTACATCGGTGTACACCACGCCTTCGCGCGCCACCACCACGGGGATTTGGGTGTTGTCCTGATAGTTGTAGATCCACAGGCCGTAGGCGATCGGAGCAGGTTCTGCGTCATCGGCTTCCAGATTGGTTGCGGTGCAGGGCAATGTCTCATTGCCGATCACAACCCGGCATTGGCTCCAGCTCACCAGCGCGCGGTTGGTGTTGTCCCACATCGGGAAGAAGGCAGAGAAATAGCCGCCGGGCGAAATGGTGGTGCCGTCGGTGAAGATCTGTTTGTTGGTAACAGTGGTTTGCGCCGGACCGGTGCCGTTGAAGCCGCTCACTGGCTGGGTGTTGTCTACGTACTGGTCAGTGTTGATGCGGATGAAATCGCCGCCATAGAAATCGGTGTTATTCGGACGCGCCAGCACGAACAGGTCGCCGTCGGGCATCAGGTTGCCACGAATGAACTCCAGCGCTGAGGCCTCGTTGCCAGCCGTGTGGGAGTGGCGGCCATACAGCAACTGGGTTTCAGTGCCGTCAGGATTCATCTCATAGAGATGGATGCCGTTGTCGTTCGCATAGCGATCCCAGCGGCTATACACCACTTTGCCATTGCTCACCACGATGGGGTACATATCGTGGCTCTGGTTGAAGGTGACTTGCGTGATGCCGCTGCCGTCGAAGTTCATCACGTGCAGATTCAGGGCCGGCTGCTGACGTGATTCTTCCAGATGCGAGAACTGATCCTTGCCTTCGTCCTGCAGGATCGAACGGGATTTCTGCTGGCGAGTAGAGGCGAAGATGATGCGATGACTGTCGCCCGGCAGGAAGCGCGCCATGATGTCGTGGCCTTTGTCGTCCTGATTGACGTCATTGATCACGCGGCGCAATGAGTTCATTTGAATGTCGTAGACCCAGATGTTCCAGCTAGGCAGGTCTTCTTCGTCATCCTCGGGATCGCCGGGGCCCCGCAGCGAGAACAGCACGTAGCGGCCATCCGGCGACACATCCAGATCGCGCACATCCACATTGCCTTCCACGGCACGGGCGGACAGATCGATGCTTTCGACGCTCTGGGCTGCCCGCACTTTCATGTACAGGTGAGCACTGCCATGGAACGCCAGCGGATCGCGCAGCGTGTCCTGTTCGATGGTATCCGGCTCTTCCTCGTCCATGCGCAACGGGCGCTCGATGTAAAACATCGGCACGTCGGTGATCAGCGGATCTGGGTCCTGGTTCTTGGTGCCGCCCGGGAAATCGTCACCGCTGCCGCAACCGGCCAGCGACAGCACCAACGCGGTGCACAGCGTCAGCGGTTTCCACAGCATTGTTCCCCAAGCTCCCGGCCATATAACCCGGCGGAATTTGAAAATGAGAGTGCCAAACAAATGGTGTTCAATTTTCATGCAAAAACCCGCAAAAAACAGCGCCCACGCGAGACGCGTAAATAGCCTTGTACTAATTAAAAGCGGAAATTGGCCAGCGCGGGAGTTTTACACGGACTTTTCTCAAGGAATTCTCGACTGATTCACAATGCATCAATGGGTTCAAAGTTTGATCATGGGTTTGCGACTCCGGTCACGCATAAGCGCTCGAGCCCATGTATACACTTGAAGCGTACCATTCAACCACTCTGCCTGATCCGGAATCGTATCTTGGGGATTCTGTGTGCGTGATTGCAGGTGACCGCGAGCGGAAGGTTTAGCGCCATGTTCATGTTAAAAAAGAATAATTTGTCGTGGGTAGGTGCGCTGGCACTGGGTGTGAGTCTGGCTATTGCCGCGGAACCCGTGCAAGCGGGGGCAAGAGAACAAGCCAAACGCATGTACGATCGTATCGCCGGTGTGCCGCCTACCGACGCCGAGCTGGCAGCCATGCTGGCCCTGATGGATTCCGATACCGACGACGAAACCGACAGCGAAGCGGCCGCCCTGGCTGCAGCGGAGTTGGCGCTGGAATCCCCTGCCTTTTATAACGTGACGCTGAAGAATCTGTTTACCCCCTGGACCAACGAAGAGCGCACGGTGTTTGCTGATTTGAACGATTTTTCGGCAACGCTGATCGGTCTGGTGCGGGACGGCTCTGATTTCCGTGAGGCCCTCTATGGCGACGTGGTGTATGTAGGCAGTGGAAACGGCCTGCCGGCTTATTCCAGCGCCAGCAACGCACACTATGTTGCGCTGGAAAACAGCGGCGCCAACTTGGGCGACGAGGATGTCCTGGTGCGTCAGTCACAATCTGCCGTCAGTGGGCTGCCCGCCAATGCAACTGCCGGTGTGATGACCACCCGCGCCGGTGCCAAAGCCTATTTTGTCGCCGGAACCAACCGCGCCATGCTGCGTTTCACCTTGATGAATTTCCTTTGTAACGACCTGGAGCAGGTGAAGGACACGTCCCGTGTGCCCGACCGAATCCGCCAGGACGTCACCCGCAGCCCCGGTGGCGACAGCCGCCTGTTCCTGAACAACTGCGTGGGCTGCCACAGCGGTATGGACCCCCTTGCGCAAGCCTTCGCCTATTATGAATGGTCAGGAGAGGAAGGTGAGGAAGACGGCAGCCTCATCTACACCCCGGGTTCCGTACAGGGCAAATACCTGATCAACGCCGACAACTTCCGTTATGGCTATGTCACTCCGGATGATCATTGGGACAACTACTGGCGCGATGGCCAGAACTCCGCACTGGGCTGGGACAGTGGTTTGTCCGGCAGCGGCCAGGGCGCCAAGTCCATGGGGCAGGAGTTGGCCCACAGTGATGCGTTCGCCCAGTGCCAGGCCAAACAGGTGTTCCAGACTGTGTGTCTGCACGCACCGGCCACCCAGGCCGACATCAACCAGGTTTCCAGCATGGTCAGCGGTTTCAAAAACAATTACGACATGCGAACCCTGTTCACAGGCGCAGCTACATATTGCCGCGGTGAATGATCGGGTCCGGATTTGGGTGGAGAGAGCACAATGAACGGCTTTAATAAGGCGAATCTGTCGAAGAACCGGATCAGCTGGGTCCTGCTGATGGTATTGGGCCTGGCGCTGGCCGGTTGCGGCGGCGGAGGTGATACCAAGCTGTCGTCCGATCCGGAGGACAACAATAATACTGGCGGCGGTACTACCACGGGCCCTTACATCGGCCCCACGCCTGCGACCGAAGATGTGCAGCGCTTCAAGATCAATTTCTATGACACCTTCCGTGCCAAGAACCGTTGCGGTTCCTGCCACAACACGGGTGGCCAGGCGCCGCAGTTTGTGCGTGAGGATGACGTCAACCTGGCCTACGCCCAGGCATTGAGCGTGGTGGATGTGGGCAACCCGGGCGCGTCCCGTATCGTGGAAAAAGTGCGCGGTGGCCACAACTGCTGGATCGACAATGGTGCTGCTGTATGCGCCGGCGACTTGCAGCGTGCCATCGAACGCTGGACCGGCGGCAGCTCCAGTGAAACCACCGCCATCGAACTGCGCGCGCCGACCGATCACAATATCACCGTCACTAAGCAATTCCCGCTGGCAGGCCAAACCGGTTACGACTCGGTTGTAGCTGCGTTCGGCACTACCGTGTACCCGCTGTTCGCTGAATACAACTGTAATGGCTGTCACCAGTCTGGCTCGGCCACTCCGCAACAACCTTACTTTGCCAGTGCGGATCTGAACGAAGCTTATGACGCGGCCCGCAGCCGGATGGATATCGACGATGGCGTAATGAACCGGCCGCTGGCGGAATCCCTGTCCCGTTTCGTGGTGCGTCTGCGCAGCGAGTTCCACAACTGCGGCAACGACTGTATGGCGGATGCGCAGGAAATGTTGGATGCGATCAAAACGCTATCCAACCAGGTGCCTTCGCCCAGCGCGATTCCGTCGAACTGGGTGACCAGTAAAGCGATGGTGCTGGAAGCGGACGGTATTCTGGCCAGTGGTGGTGGCCGCGTCGACACCGGCGCCATCGCGCAGTGGGACTTTGCGGAAGGCGAAGGCATTCTGGCCGGCGACAGCAGCGGCATTGAGCCGCGCATGAACCTGACCCTGTTCGGCGCTGTGACCTGGGTGGGTGGCAACGGCATCCAGATCAAGAAAGGCGGCCGCGCGCAGGCCACTACATCCACCAGCAAAAAACTGTCTGACCAGATCAAGCTGACCGGCGAATTCTCCATTGAAGCCTGGGTGGCACCCGCGAACGTGACCCAGGAAGGTCCGGCCCGCATCGTCACCTATTCTTCCGGCTCGGATGAGCGCAACTTCACGCTGGGCCAGACCCAGTACCGCTATGACTTTATGAACCGTGCCAGCACCACCAACGGCAACGGCGAACCCTCGCTGACCACGGATGCTGACGACGAAGATCTGCAGGCCACGCTGCAACATGTGGTGGTGACCTATTCACCCGTCACCGGCCGCCGTATCTACGTGAATGGCGTGTACACCGGCGATGCCGACACCGTTGACGGTGGCAACATCAATGGCTGGGACGATGGCTTTGCCTTCATGCTGGGCAGCGAATCTTCCGGCGCACAGCAGTGGGAAGGCGTTATCCGCTTCGTTTCCATCTATAACCGCGTGCTGGAGCCGACCGAGATCGTCACTAACTTTGATGCCGGCGTGGGCGAGAAGTATTACCTGATGTTCAACGTCACCGATCTGGTGGACATCGACGACGGCTTCAACAGCTACGTGGTATTCGAAACCAGCGTGTTCGACAGCTACAGCTACCTGTTCAACAAACCCTTCCTGTACCGCGTGCGCGCCGAAGGCACAGAGCAGGACGCGGAACAGGATTCCTACAGCAATATTCCGGTTGCAGGCATGCGCATCGGCATCAACGGCAAAGAGCCTAACGTGGGCCAGGCCTACGGCAAGCTGAACACCAACCTGGATTCCAGCCAATACGGTGATATGGGTCAGGTGCTGGCGAATATCGGCACTATTCTGCCGCTGGAAGGTGGTTCCAACGCGGATGAATTCTTCCTGACTTTCGAACGTATCGGTGACAACACCGATGTGCGGGTGGAAGGTACTGTCAGCCCGATTCCGCCCAGTGCTACCGATGCTGAGCCGGATATTGGTCTGCGCAACTTCGCCGAGATCAGCGCCAGTATGTCGAAGATCACCGGCGTGCCTGTCACCAACGCCAACGTCGTCACCACCTACAACACAGTGAAACAGGCTTTGCCGTCGTCATCGGCGGTGGAGACTTTCGTGTCGGCGCAGCAGATGGGCGTGGCGCAGTTGGCGATCGAGTATTGCAGTGCAATGGTGGATGACACCAGCCTGCGCAGCGCGTTCTTCCCATCATTCACCAACTTCAATACCCCGGTGGCGTCGGCGCTGGATACTCCTACGGAGCAGAATCAGATTATTAATCCGCTGTTCGACAAAGTTGCCGGTGGTGTAGGTAGCCAGCCCGGTGACGCAGAAATGAAAGCGGAACTGGCG
>DATLII010000403.1:0-4157 GCA_035539495.1 Dongiaceae bacterium | reverse complement strand
GGCCTGGATGTACACGTCACCGAGCGCCCCGACTTCGCCATGATCGCCGTGCAAGGTCCCAATGCACGGGAAAAAGCGGCGCAATTGCTGGGCGAGCCTCGCGCGACCCTGATCAATAACCTCGGTGTTTTTCATGGTCTGCCGGCAGATGACTGGTTCATCGCCCGCACCGGCTACACCGGCGAGGATGGTCTGGAAATCATGCTCCCCAATGAGCAGGCCCCCGCCTTCTGGGAAAAATTGACTGCTGCCGGGGTGCGCCCCTGCGGATTGGGCGCGCGCGACACGTTGCGTTTGGAAGCGGGCATGAACCTGTACGGCTCCGACATGGACGAATCCATTTCCCCCCTGGAAGCGGGAATGGGCTGGACCATCGCCTGGGAACCGGCCAGCCGCGATTTCATCGGCCGCAAAGCGCTGGAACAACAGAAAGCCGCTGGTAACATACGCAAGCTGGTGGGCCTGGTAATGGAATCCCGCGGTGTGCTGCGAGGCCACCAGAAAGTAGTGGTTGAAGGCGCCGGCGAGGGTGAGATCTCCAGTGGGACTTTTTCGCCGACTTTGGGCTATTCTATTGCCCTGGCGCGGGTTCCCGCCGCAACCGGTGCCACCGCACAGGTGGACATTCGCGGCAAGTTGCACGAAGTACGCGTGGTGCGGCCACCCTTCGTTCGCAACGGCAAACGGGTTTACGTCTGATCGCGTGCCTGAGTTGCCATCCGCCACCTGAACACGAACAATCGAACACGAAAGACGAACTGCTGTAGCAATCCCGAGGACATCACATGAGCGACATACCAGCCGAACTGAAATATCGCGCTTCCCACGAGTGGGTGCGTGTGGAAGGTGGCATTGCCACCGTTGGCATCACTGACCACGCCCAGGCTGCAATGGGCGATCTGGTGTATGTGGAACTGCCGGATGTAGGCCAGACCGTCGCCGCAGGTGACGAGGCCGGCGTCGTGGAATCGGTGAAAGCCGCCTCCGATATTTATGCGCCGGTCTCCGGTGAAATCATCGCCGTCAACGAACTGCTGGAAGGCGAGCCCGAGAAAGTGAATGCCGACAGCTACGGTGAAGGCTGGCTGTTCAAGATCGAAATCGCCGACGAAGCGGAGCTGGAAAGCCTGCTCACCGCCGACGAATACCAGGCCAAGCTTGAAGACGAATAACCGGCGTTTTCAGCGACCCTGAACCCCAAAAGCCCGGAACCCCATGTCCGGGTTTTTATTTTGCCCCACTGCCCTGACGCACGAGAAAGCCCATGCCCTACATTCCCCATACTGATGCCGATGTCCGCCGCATGCTCGACACCATCGGCGTCGACAGCATCGATGATCTGTTCGATGAGATTCCCAAAGAGATCATCGCCAAGCCACTGCAACAGGTGCCGCCAGGCCGAAGTGAAATGGAGACGCTGCGCATCATGAGCGATCGCGCGGCACGGGATGGCGGCAATCTGTGCTTCATCGGCGCTGGTGCTTACGAGCATCACATTCCAGCGGCGGTGTGGGAAATTGCGGCGCGGGGTGAGTTCTACACCGCGTACACGCCGTATCAGGCGGAAGCAAGCCAGGGCACGCTGCAGGTGATCTACGAATACCAGTCGATGATCGCACATCTGACTGCGATGGATGTGTCGAACGCATCCCTGTATGACGGTGGATCGGGCTTGTCGGAAGCCGCGTTGATGGCCGTGCGCGCCAACCGCAAATCCAAATCGAAAAAAGTACTGGTACTGCAGACGGTGAATCCGCTTTACCGCAGCGCAACCCGCAACATCGTGCAGAATCAGGATATCGAGTTGGTGGAAGTGCCATTCAATGCGGCTACCGGCACTACCGATCTGAGCGCACTGGCGCCGTTTGCGGGTCAGGATTTCGCAGCGCTGGTAATCCAGCAGCCCAACTTTTTCGGCACGCTGGAAGATGTGCATGCGCTGACGGATTGGGCGCATGCGAACGGTTTGCTGGTGATTGCGTCGGTGAATCCGACATCGCTGGCAATTCTGACGCCGCCCGGTGAATGGGGCGCACTAGGCGCGGACATCGCCACGGGCGAAGGCCAGCCGTTGGGTGTGCCGCTGTCGTCCGGTGGCCCCTATTTCGGCTTTATCACCTGCAAGATGGAGCACGTCCGTCAAATGCCGGGCCGGATTATCGGCCGCACCGTCGACTTGGAAGGGCGCCCTGGTTTTGCGCTGACATTGCAGGCGCGGGAGCAGCATATTCGTCGTTCCAAAGCGACATCGAATATCTGCACCAACCAGGGTTTGGCGATGACCGCCGCCACCGTGTACACCAGTTTGCTGGGTGCGGATGGTTTGCAACGCGTGGCGGAAAATTCCCACGCCAATACGCGCACGCTGGTAGAAAAACTCAGTGCCATTCCTGGCGTGAAAAAATTATTCAGCGCGCCGCATTTTCACGAGGCCGTGATTCAGGTATCGCAGCCAGCCGCGCAGGTACTGCAAAAACTGGCGGAGCGGAAAATCCAAGGTGGTGTTGATCTGGGAGCTTATTATCCTGGTCTGGAAAACTGCATTCTGCTGTGCGCCACCGAAACCAAAACCGCCGCGGATCTGGATGCTTACGCTTCCGCGCTGCAACAGAGTCTGAAGTGAGGAGCCGCCCATGTTGATTTTTGAAAAAGGTCAGAGCGGCCGTCGCGCCACCGCACAAGCACCGTTGGTTAACGTCAGCGCAAGCGACATTCCTGCTAATTTGCGCCGCAAACAGAAGCCGACGCTGCCGGAAGTGGGCGAGATGCAGGTGGTGCGTCACTACACTAATCTGTCGCGCAAAAACTTCAGCATTGACACTATGTTCTACCCGCTGGGTAGCTGCACCATGAAATACAATCCGCGTGGTGCGCATCGCGGTGCCATGCTGCCGGGTTTTCTGGGCCGTCATCCGCTGGCGCCGGTGCAACACAGTCAAGGATATCTGGCCTGTCTGTATGATCTGCAGGAAGTGTTGAAAGACGTCACCGGCATGAAAGGCGTATCGCTGACGCCGATGGCGGGCGCGCAAGGTGAATTCGCCGGCGTTGCGATGATTCGCGCTTATCATGAAGCGCGCAACGACCATGCCCGTACCGAAATTCTGATTCCAAATGCCGCGCACGGCACCAATCCCGCCACCGCCGTGATGTGCGGCTATAAAGTGCGGGAAATCGCCGTGAATGATGACGGCGACGTGGATGTGGATGCGTTGAAAGCAGCGGTCGGCCCACACACTGCTGGCTTGATGATGACGAATCCATCCACCTGCGGCGTGTTCGAACGCAATATCAAAACCATCGCACAAGTCGTGCATGATGCTGGCGGTTTGCTGTATTACGACGGCGCCAACCTGAATGCGATTCTGGGCAAAGTGCGACCTGGCGATATGGGTTTTGATGTGTTGCACATGAATCTGCACAAAACCTTTGCCACGCCGCACGGTGGTGGTGGCCCGGGTGCAGGTCCGGTTGGCGTGGGCGAGCGTTTGTTGCCGTATCTGCCGACGCCGATCGTGGGTAAAGAAAGCGCGAACGATGTGGACACTTATCGTTGGCTGACGGAAAAAGACATTCCCGGCACTATCGGCAATCTGTCCACCTACATGGGTAACGCGGGTGTACTGCTGCGCGCATTTTTCTACGCCAGCACGCTGGGCCGTGAAGGCATGCATCGGGTCAGTGAATTCTCCACGCTGAACGCCAACTACATGATGAAAAAAGCGGAGCAGGCGGGTTTCCAACCGGCGTATCCGAATCGTCGCGCGACGCACGAATTCATCATCACGTTGAGCAAGCAGGCGAAGGAGCTGCACGTCACTGCGATGGACTTCGCCAAACGGATGCTGGATTACGGCTATCACGCACCGACCACGTATTTCCCACTGCTGGTGCCGGAATGCTGGTTGATCGAGCCCACCGAGACTGAATCGCCGGACGAGCTGGACGGGTTTGTCGCCGCGATGGTGAAGATCCAGAAAGAAGCGGAGGAAACCCCGGATCTGGTGCGGGGGGCGCCCTATACCCCGCCCGTGAGGCGCTTGGACGATGTGAAGGCGGCGCGGGAGTTGGATTTGGTATGGCGGGGTGGTAATAGCTGAATTTCTACTAAGTCGTTTTGGCGGCCAACCATCAAACCGACAATATTTGTCTATAAT
>DATLII010000402.1:0-6649 GCA_035539495.1 Dongiaceae bacterium | reverse complement strand
ATACACTTCGGTGCTGGAGGAATCCGGCGCCAGCACCGTGTAACCGGCGCGAAAATAAAACGGCTTTGCTCCGGGCGCGAAGCCCAACCAATCCGTTTTGACGTGGCTCCAGTAACTTTCATCTGCCTGCGCGCCCTGCGCCAGCGCCAACCCCAACAATGCGGCTGCGATGCTGTTCAATTTCATGTTCATGTCCTCACCGCCGGCCTTTCAACGGATTGCCGATCAGTCGTAATTGCATGCCGCCGCTGGGAATGCGCAAATTGATATTGCCGGGAATAATGCCCACCGCCGAAATATTCACGGTCAGGTTGATGGCACCCACGCTGGCAGGTTCGATCAGGATGCGGCCGTCATCGAGGAAACTGACAGGCCCTTTGATCACCACACTCAGCGGACTGCTGTGCAGGTTGTGGCTGACCACGCCACCCAGAATTGCCATGTCCGGCGCGTCCATATACAGATTCAGTTGCGCCACAAATTGCGGTTCAGCCACGCCATCTTCCTGCACGATATAGCCGGTGATGGGGCCACCGGTTTCGCGCAGCCGCAACACGTTGATGCCGGTATTCACCAAGCCGATGGAGATGCCGATGGCAGATGCATTCAAACCAATCGAGGTGCCATACAGAACACCCGGATTGATACGCACGGGAATCTGACTGTTGCCGGCAATGTTCATGCCCCAGGTGTTGCCATCGATAGTGAGCGGTTCCGGCTGGCCCACACTTACCGGCAGAGAACCGTTCAGGTAAATGGTGGGGTCGCCCACGAGTACCACATTGCTGAGAATGCCGCCGAAACCCAACACCGTCACATCGGCCCGGTTCTGCGAACGCGCCACTTCGCCGCTGTTCACAAAACCATTGCCATTGATGTCGGTGTAAGGTTCCAGTTTCAGTGGCAGATACACATCATCGTTGGCGGCAACACCGCGGAAACGAACGACCAGATTGCTGCCACCGGCATCAGCCGCTTCTGCACCATTCAGCGGATCCGGATTCAACGGCAAATTATTGTTGCCGCAAATTTCCGTCGCGCTGTCACATGTAGCGTTGGTGCCGCCCACCAGCGTCAGGCGGTAATCGGTGCCTGCAACCCAGGGTTGCGTTGGTTTGAAATGGAATGCGCGTGTGTCTGCGATCAATGAACCCGCCACCACGCCCGTGCAGTTGCCGCTGCCATCCACAATTTCCACACGCACACGACCGCTGTTGCACGTCGTGCCCGCTACCAGGGTGGACGTATTCATGGCCTGGTTGAATTGCACATCCAGATAGCCGTTTGCCGGCATATCGAACGGCACATAGTTGGTGTCGCCGCTCGAACCGCCAGAACAATGACCAGGGCTGGCATAGCTACTGCCAGTGAGCGCACAGGGCGCGCCGGAATTGATGGAACTCACCATCGGACCGATCGCACCACTGGCGTTAGGATTTTCCGTAGTGAATTGAATCATGCCATCACCACCGCTGGCGTCGGCGCCATCCAGCACCAACGAATTGTGGTTGTCACTGATGTCGGTGAGCGCGCCCAGCGTAATGCGATACTGATGGCCAAAAGTCAGCGCATTGTCAGGCTTCAACAGCACAGTGGCGCCGTCAAACGTCAATTGAAACGGCACCGACACACTGCTGGTAATATCGAATAACTGAATCTGGTTGCCTGCTACCAAACCGGCATTATCGATGGCTTCGCTGAACACCAGTGACAAGCCGTCGCGAATCGGAAAATCCACCGCGCCGTCGGCCGGATAACTGCCACTGATCGTCGGTGCGGTCGTGTCTTCCGGCTTGCTGGCGTTAAGGTCCGAGCGAATACCCAGCACCATGTGCGCTGGCGCCAGATCCAATCCCAACAAATCCATCGTCAAGGTACGCACGGTTTCGATCGTGAGATTTCCATCTATGACTCGCGCAGTACCCGTGGCCTGCACATGCGGAATGGTCTGGTTCAGCACCGCGTTGCCCGCACTGTCGGTAGCGGTGAGTGCCAGATCAAAACTCAAATACACAAACACCGGCGATTTGGCGTCATCCGGCACAGTGTCAGCACCGCGAAATGGATTGCGCCCCAAAAAGCCGGTCACATCCGACAAGAACGTGGCTTTGATATCACCGGTCTGCAAATTCGCCGGCACCGCGCCGCCCAACTGCAAATCCAATCCGCTGATGGTGAGGAAATTACCGCGCCGGATCACAAACGGAATCAGGCCGTTGAAATTACCCGGATCTGCCAACTCTGCTTGAACTGTGCTGCTCATCAGATTGATGGCATTGCTGCCGATCAGCGGCGAATACAGATCAATGCCGTTAACAGGCTTTCCAACCGTAAATGAAGTCGCGGGAAAACCACTTTCACCGAACGCCACCGTGGTGTGGAACTGCTGGGTGATCACGCAATTACAGGCGTTGGCCTGCAGCGGTACCAATTCATAACTGACGTTGGCCAACGCCTCGCCGTTTAAATCGCGCACCGCATTGGTCAGGCGCAGGCGATAAGTGGTGCCCGGCGTCAGATCCTCATCCGGATCAAAACTGACATGCTGGCGCCGCACCATCAGCGATCCGGCCACCGGCGTTTCGGTGGAACCATTCACGGCCAGAAACTGGAAGCTGGAGCCGACCTGCACGGTCTTCTCGTCCAGCGGCTCGCTGAATTCCACCCGCAACGTAGCGAAATCCATGAAGGGATAGCGCCCGGCCTGAGTCCCGCCTGGCAGGTAAATATTCGGCTGCTCCCCATTGATAGCGCGCACCGATGGAACCGAGCCACTCAGCGGATCATTCTGGCTGGTGGTAAACGTCAGCAAAGGTCCACTGGTCGGCAGGTTGGTGCTGCCACCCCCAATCACTGCTCCCCGCACATGCAAGGCATAGGGCGTGCCCTGACGCAGCTGGTCGGTTTCGAATTCCACCACCTTACCGTTCACGTTGGGGCTAATCGTCACCAGGCTGTTGCCCGGCCCTACCAAACAGAAATTACCGCTGACATTGCCGCCGCCGTCTACCGAGCAACTGGCGCTGACCGCACTGGCACTGACCGTGCGGCTGAAGCCTACATAGAAGCGGGTGCCGGTGGGTACGTCGGTTTGGCCACTGAGGGGATAGGTGAACACTACCCCGTCGGACAGGGTAGGCGGTTGATAGGGATGGCCGGAGCCGCCCCCGCCGCAGCCCGTGAGGGCAGCCAGCAGGGCTAAGCCCGCCAAACGGCTGCCGGCGCCGCGGCAGTCGATACTACGATTCATTGCAAACCTCTTGATTCAATTACCGGGGCCGGCCCTGGCGCAGCCACTTCCCCACGGCTTTCCTTTTGATTCCTGCGCTAAATATGGTCGACAGATCAAAGACTGACCAGTCATGACGCAGGTTTTTTCCCTCTTGGGCGTAGAAGACGCCCTTGAACCGCTGACAAATTCGGGGGAAACTGGCGCCCGATCAGACAAAACAAGAACAACAAAAGGGGTTTGCATGAAACTCAGGTTATTGAGCGCGCTGCTACTGGGCACGGGTTTGCTGCTGTCGGCCTGTACCAACACCATTAAGTACGACAGCAAGCCGGTCAAGCCCGCCACGAAGACCAACATCAACCTCACTGAATTCCAGAAAGCCACGCAGTCCATGGTCAACAGCATGCTGCAGTCGGCGCCGGTGCTGGATGTCACGCGCAACCAGCGGCCCAAGCTGGCGGTGTTCGGACTGGTGGATTTCACGGGCGAGGACATCGACATCACTGCCCTGAATAACGGCATGTTCTCGCAGATTGGCCAGGCAGCCCGATTCAATTTCGCCGACCCGGCTGCACTGACCAAGGCTGACCAGGCCGAGTCCCCCAATCGTTATGATCTGCTGGAAGATCCGGCTGCCTCGCGCACCATCACCCAGGCTGTGGGCGCCGACTACCTGTTGATCGGCGAGGTCAGCAACGTGATCCGGTCCCAACCTCAGCAGAAAGAAGTCTGGTATCGGTTGTCGCTGAAGCTGGTGGACGAACGCAACGGCCGCTTCCTGTGGCAGGAACGGCGCGAGTTTCTGAAGAGCCAGAAGAAGATCATTTACGGTATCTGAGCTGCACGACTAACCCGGCGGCTACTACCAACCCAGCGGCACCCGCACACCCAGGGCCAGATCCCAGGCCCTGGCCTCACGACCATCCAGATTGTCGGTACCTGCGCGCAGTGACAACCAGCGCCACTGCGCCATCACACCCACTGCACGGGTCGCTGTATTCCAATAACCACCCACGTGGCTACCTTCCGCCAATAAATACAGATAACCCAACGTGGTTTGACTGACGTACTCGGGCACATACCACTCTTCAACAAACACGGCATGCTGCCCACTGAATTGATACTGCACTTGGCCGCGATATTTCACCGGCAACGTCTGCTCGGTATCAATCAGGTACTGATAGCCGGACAACACCGGCGTGGTATGCAGGCGACCGTTCTGATCGAAATGAACAGTCGCCGTGTTCGCAGTGAGATCGCTGTACAACACGCCTTCCCAATCGATTCGGCTGTATGCGTCCAACACTTCCAGCGTGGCCTGCCAGGCCGGCGTAATCTGCCAGTCCAGCCGCACATCCGCGGCATACCCTTTTCCTTGCGGATCGGGCACCGGCATTTCCAGTAACAGGTCTTCGGATGAATTCAGCAAAAAGTGCACGGCACCGCTGTATTCATCTTCTTCCAGCAGCGCGACCTGGCCACTGGCTTTGCCGTCCACCATGCGGTCGGCATTGAATGAGCTGATTTTCAGTGCCACTTGCAGGTTGTGCAGCGGCTGAACTTCAATACCGAACGTCGGGCCCTGCGCCCGTACGTGATTGGCTTCCAGCGCAATTTGATTGATCTTCCCTGGCGGCAGCGTCTCATCGTGCACCGAGGCATGATACAGACGCGCAACATCTTCGCTGAATTTCAGAAAATAATCGTAACGCTGCGCATATCCCACCCGCAGCCAATCGTATTGAATACCCGCTTCCGCACGATTGAAGGTGAAAGCATGATCGCCAGAACGGATGTCGCCACGAAAATCGTGCAGCAGCGATTCGATGCTGGTGGATTCGCTGAATGTGTGGCTGTCGAACGTGGAGTAAAAATGCAGGTGGTCGGATTGGGTTGCCGCCTGCAGCGGTTGCGTCATCAACAAAGCAACCACGGGAAACAATATGCGCATGAAACAGCTCAAATGAACGCGGGAAAAAGGAAGGGTGGCGTGTGCCACCCTTCCGGTTTTGCAGGGTTCTGCAAGTTACAACAACAGGATATCAGAACGATTCAACAAAACCGCCGTTGTAACGGAAGATGACCACTTCGTTCTCTTCTGCAAAAGTGGCTTGTTGCGCACCGTTCGCAGTGATCACGCCTTGGATCGACGTATCATCATCCTCGATGTTGCTGTCGTTCCAGACCAACGTGGTACCTGCGTTGTTGGTGATGGTCAGTATCGCAGCGCGGGATTCTTCCGGACCATTGAGACCCAGGTCTGCCTTGATACGCTTGCCTTCCCATGCCAGCTCCAGCGAAGCCAGGCCAGTGTTCAGCGCAGTGCGATCTCCGGTCAGACTTACGCTCACGTCTTCCGGAATGCCAGGCAGCTCTGCAACCAGATCCAGCGTAAAGTTCACCGCCACGAATTGCTCGGCGGTTTCCTCGCTTTCCTGGCTGCCTTGGGTAATGACAGTGCCCGTGCCGGGTGTCCAGACGGCATCCCAACCGCCGCTTTCCGACTGCACGTAACCGTGGTTGGTGGCATTCAAACTGAAAGTGGCGACGAAGGAATCCTCACCTTGCGTAAACTCGCCGCTCAGGCCCAGATCAAGCGTGCTGAAGGTAAGCGACGATGATTCGCGATGAGAGACAGTGCACTCCGTCTGCTGACCCGAACCGGTGCAAACCTGGTGGTCGTCGCGCCCGCGGTCTTCCGAGCTGAGGTCGGTGACGCTAAGCGACAGATCGCCTTCGAAGATCACCGGAATGTTGCCTTCCTGTTGCGCCTGCGCCAGCGTGACATTCAGAGCGAAAGTAGCCTCTTCCGCTATCAATCCGTCAATGAAGCCTTCCACGTTTCCGCCGCTGGCTTGAGTTGACGATTCTTCAAAGCCGGTCACCTGAATAGTGCTGCCGTCACGAATAGTCAGTGTCGCAGCGCCGGTGCTCACGGCGCCGGTCAGATTAAAGTCCGCATCGATAGTAGTGGTGGTGGTTTCACTGGGCAATCCATTGGTGGTTCCACTGGAAGACCCGTCTTCGACGGTCATATGGCCGATACCAGAGAGCGTCACAGCCACGTCATGATCAATCTCGCCGTCGCTAACGACAACAGTGTCATCGAAGCTGTAATGCGGCACATTGCTATCGTCGTGCGTCACATTGATTTGAAGACCGTTTTCAGCCGTGTAAATGTAGGTTGGCTCACCACCCTCCTCATACTCGAATACGGCTTCGCCCATGGCCTCGGTCACCCGGGTCAGCGCTTCCATCGCACGGCCAGCGTCCTCGTTGATCAGATCGCCGGCGGCTTTCAGATTGTCAGAAAACTTAGTGGCGCCACCGCGGATATCATCGAAGGTGGCCGCCGTGCTTACATCACGCAGATCCTGCACCAGCGCGCGCGCTTTTTGCACGCCATCTGTCAGATAC
>DATLII010000401.1:0-6364 GCA_035539495.1 Dongiaceae bacterium | reverse complement strand
ATACTGGAAATCGCATCAAACACCGGCTGACTCGGTGGCAGCGGTTCCATCAACTGTGCTTCCTGTTGACGAACCTGGGCCGCATTTTCCTGCCCCAGCAAACGGTGTACTGTTCTCAGCTTGCTGGCAGCACTGTACGCCTGGCGCGCGCGCTCCAGACCTTCTTTCACCGCAGCAAAAGACGCAGGCACTGCCCCAGTTGTCGCGCGCATGGGCGATGTAACGGAACTGGTATTGGCGGGCGCAGCGGGCTCCGCTTCTTTTGCTGGCGGCGCTGGCGGGGCCTGCGCTTTTTTGGTTTCAGGTGCTGGCGCTGGTGCGGCGGGTTTCGGCGCGACAGGCTGCGCCGATTTATGCTTTTTCATCGCTTCTGCTGCCAGATAGCGCGTCACATCGACGTCAGGCAACACACCGAATTTTACGAACGTGGCATTAAGGGACTTGTAGAGCCGCGACAAATTTCCCAGCACAATGTCCTGCAGCACCTTGAACACCAGCCGTTCCACTGCCGACGTCATCTTGTTGCCATGAATGGCGCCATGATAAGCCTGCGCGATTGCAGACGGGCCGTAAGGATTCACCAGGCGCTTGCCGTCTTCCTTGCCGAAGGCTGCATCCAACCGCAATTGCAATTCGATCAACGGATCGCGCAATTGCAATTCCGCCCGCGACACCACGACCCGCACGATCAGCCAGTCTTCGAAATCGCTTTTTTCCACCAACGACAAACCACCGTTGTTAGTATTACTACTTTGCGCACTGGCGGCAGGAACCGCCGGTTTGTAACGACCATGCACAATATCCTGCGCATCGGAAATTAGCTTTCCGATCATCACTTCCGGCACGCGCTTGCGGCTGCGTTTGAAAAATGCGATGGCGTCGAAATAGGGATGCTGTGCGGCGTCGTTTTTCTGGTTGCCCGCTTCCTTGAGCAGCGTGTCATCCAGCACATTGAAATATTCCTGCAACATCTCATCCAGAAATGCTTTCAAGTGATCGTTACAGGC
The DNA here is from genome assembly GCA_035539495.1 of Dongiaceae bacterium. Lineage (GTDB taxonomy): Bacteria > Pseudomonadota > Gammaproteobacteria > Pseudomonadales > Ketobacteraceae > Ch67. Next base: position 5,357 of record DATLII010000401.1, on the reverse strand, counting down.
GTTGAGAATTTTGATCTTGCGGGCTTCGTCGGAAATGCGATGGCCGCTGACGAATTGATTGGTGACGTCCTGGGAAGACGCGTCATTGCTGCGGCGGGCAGCGTCCAGAATCTGGAAACTGCGGCGCTTGTCACCGGTGAAGGTCACGCCGATGCCGCCGTCCGTAATATGCACGATGCGAGTGGAAATGCTGACCTGCTTGCCGTCCTGCTGTATCAGTAGGTCTAACGTGGCACCCCGGTCAATACGGCGCCGCTTCAGATCAAGAAACTGGTCGTCATCGCCGTAGGTAATGAACAGGCCTTCCTGACTGAAATCCTGGATGACCCCGCTACTACCGCTATCCTCGGCGACGACATAAATCGTTTCAACCCCCAGCCCCTGTCTGGGAAACTTCCGCTGCTCCACGGTACCCACCCATCATCAGACGTCAAAACCCGGTTTTTGCTTTTGGTTCCTATTCAGAACAAGTTTAGACAAAAACCGGGGGGACACCGCTGAAGCAAGGAAAAAACGGAGAGGAAAATCAACCCACTTCCAGATTCGAGGCCGTTCGGGGCAGTTCGGTCACGCGCACTTTCATGCCACGCGCCTGCAGATCCTGCACCACCAGTTCAAGGTAATCGGGGTCTGCGGGGGGCGCTACCAGGCTCAGCAGCTCTCGCCCCACGCGGGTGACGAGGTAGGCTGGCACATGCAATTCGGTGCGCGTCTGCGGGCTGGTGACCGTCAGTTGGCAATCAGCCAGCACGAGGGGACACTCAAAACTGTCCTCGCGCTGACTGAACAACGCCTTCGACAACACCTTGCCAAACACGCCGCGCAGGATGCCCTGCTCTTCCAGGCGATCGAACAGATCAGCGTGGACCTGACTGCCGGGCAACGCCTGCACAGCACTGCGGTAGATGAAATCCCCCAGTGTCCAGGTAGCAAGGCGACTGAGATTCTCGGCATCCTCCAGCGTGAAGACCGCCAGATATTCGAGGGCTTTAAGACTGGTACTGCCCGGCGCCCGCAACTCACGCACCAGGATACGCGACCACAATTGCTGCAGCGCTCCGTTGGAAATCTCGCAGGCATTCAGCTTCCAGCGATTGAACCAGCGCCGGTCGAGCGCACTCGTGTCAACCTCATCCACATCCAGGCCGAGGATGATACGCTCGGTAAGCAGACAAAGTTTCTGCAGCCGCAGCAGGCGTTCAAGTGCATCGAAACGGGTAACTTCCAAGGCGCTGTCCAGCATCTTGGGCAGGTCCGGCAGCACTTCGCTCTGAACTTCCTGCTGCTCGGTGGCTTCGATGATGGACGAGAATTTTACTTCGCGAATGTCGCGGATTTCCGCGGATTTGATGATTTTCCCCGCAGAATCCAGGCTGGAGTGACCACGCCGCAATTCGTGCAGCTGACGCTCGAGGTTCAGCAGATTGGCCAGCTCCCGCCGCCGCACTTCGCCCAAGCTGTGACCGGCACGCTGCACCCGATCCGGCGACGTCAGCCCGAACGTTTCCCGCGGGGTAAGATGGACCCACAGTTTGCGCAACAGCTGAATTCTGAGTGCCGGATTCGTCACTCCGCCCCCTTGGCAGGTTGTCTGGAAATGACCAAGACTATGAGGAGTATAGCTATTCCCCGGTGAACTGCGGCGACCGCTTTTCCAGGAAGGCGTTCACCGCCTCGGCATGATCGCGGGTGCCGTGAGCCAGGGCCTGCAGACCGGCCGACAGTTCCAGCAGGCTGGCCAGAGGCAACCGCTCGCTTTCTTTCAGCAGTTGTTTGCTCATGCGGATGGCGTGGGCAGGATTACGGGCGATACGACGTGCCAGATCCATAGCTTCCGGCAGCAATTGTTCGCTTTTCACCACCCGGTTCACCAGACCCCATTCCAGAGCTGTTTTGGCGTCGATGGGATCACCGGTGTAACTCATCTCGGCCGCACGGGCGCGTCCGACTGCACGGGGCAAGAACCAGGCACCGCCGTCGCCGGGAATCAGTCCCAGCTTGATGAAGCTCTCGGCGAACGTCGCCTGTTCCGATGCAATGCGCATGTCGCACATAAGGCTCATGTCACAACCCGCGCCATAGGCAGCGCCGTTTACGGCGGCGATAGCCGGCACCTTCAACTCCGCCAAAGCCAGCGGAATACGCTGAATATGGCGCTGATAGTTGAGACGCAGCTGGGCGGGCGAGCCCCCAAAAATGCTGGTCTTGGTCTGCATGTCCTTGACGTTGCCACCCGCACAGAAAGCTGAGCCCGCCCCCGTCAGAATCACCACCTTGATGTTCTCTTCGCTGTTGACCTTCTGCACCGCGCGCTCGATGCCGTCGATCATGTCCTCGTCGATAGCGTTGCGCAGCTCAGGCCGGTTCAGCGTGATCAGGGCAATATCGTCTGCGGCCAGCTGGAATCTGAGGGACGGGTTCATGGCAACTCCTTCGGAAAAACGGGATCAGGCTCGTAGCTTCAATATCAGACGGCAGACTGCCTCGGACGGTGTTTCGCCCCAGGCGCTGCTCACCAGATTCGAAGCCAGCCAGCTTTCCGCCAGATACTGAACGTTGACCCGGTAGGTTTCCAGCAGGTCCGCCAGCAGCGCTTTGTCTTCGCTGAAACGGAAGCGGCCTTCCGCATAACCCTGATCGAACGTGTCCCGGGACGGGGCTTGACCGGTGGCCTTGCAGGCGTGGCAATACATTTGATAATCCAGCTCCTGGCCGACCAGGTCGGCAGAGGCACGTTCGGCTGATTTCATTCGCGAAGTCCGGGGATCGTCGTGGGAAAGTCAGGCATTCTGTGGATTGCAGCCTGCCCAGTCAAGTAATCACGGACGGCTGTTTTGCGCCGGTAAGGCCTTCAATCCGGCTCACCTGATGCGCAAACTGACCGAGCTTACGATTGTGCTCAATGGAATCCAACGCCAGGTACTCACGCCGTTGTTCCAACTGTTCCAGGTAAACCCGCAACGTCGCACTGCCGGTGCCCGTGCCAGACAACCGATAAATGATGCGCGAGCCGTTGTCGAACAACAGCCGTACACCTTGATTGCGGGACACGCTGCCATCGACCGGATCTTCATAGGTGAACGAATCCACCGTGGTGATGCAGGCGGAATCCCAGGTGGTACCGCGCAGGGAATCAGACTGTGCCAGCAAGCCTTGCAACACCGCATCGGCACCGCCGGCATCCAATCCTTCATAATCGTGACGGCAATAGTGGCTGCGGCCGAACGCGTGCCAATGGCGCAGCAACAGTTCCTCCACCGGCAAGCCGGTTTCCACCAGAATGCTCAACCAGCACAATACGGCCCATACGCCGTCTTTTTCCCGCACATGATCGCCGCTGGTGCCGAAACTTTCCTCGCCACACAGACGCACCTTGCCCGCGTCCAGCAAATTACCGAAGAATTTCCAGCCGGTGGGGGTTTCGAAACAGGGGATTTTCAGGTGACGCGCCACCCGGTCGATGGCCGTGCTGGTGGGCATGGAACGAGCCACACCCGCCAGGCCGGAGCGAAATTGGGGAATGCAGCGATAATGCTCGGCGATCAAGGCCAGGCTGTCGCTGGGGCTGACGAAAGCATGGCGGCCCATGATCATATTGCGGTCGCCATCGCCGTCCGATGCTGCTCCCAAGTCCGGCGCACTGTCTCCCATCATGGTTTCCCACAGATCATGGGCATGCACCCGGTTCGGGTCCGGATGGCCACCGCCAAAATCCGGCAGCGGGCTGACGTTCTTCAGCAGATAAGACGGCAAATCCAACATGTCGTGGAAAATGCGACGTCCATAGGGGCCGGTGACGGCGTGCATCGCATCAAAGGTAAGGCTGACTTTGCCCTGGCGGATCGCGCTCCGCAGACGGTCGAAATCGAACAGCTGGGTCATCAGCGCGGCGTAATCATCCACGCTATCCAGAATCCGGATCAGGGTTTTACCGAAACGGTATTCACGCCCGGCTTTCAGCTCAATCGCAGGCAACGGCCAGCGTTGGTACTGGGAAATGCCCAGCGTTTCCTGGTAAATCCGCTCGGTTAGGGTTTCCGGGGCCGGGGCGCCGCTGGCATTGTTGAATTTGATGCCGAAGTCCTCGTCCGGGCCGCCCGGGTTATGGCTGGCGGATAGTACGATACCGCCATCGGCCTTGGATTGCCGGATCATATTCGACACCGCCGGCGTGGACAGAATGCCATCCTCCCCCACCAGCACCTCGCCCACCCCATTGGCCACCAGGATCTCCAGGATAGTCTGGATCGCTTCCCGGTTGTAATAGCGGCCGTCGCCCCCCAAAACCAGGCGCTGACGCTGCTGCTCCGGCAAGGCATTGACGATGGATTGGACAAAATTCTCAAGATAATGAGGTTGCTGGAACACGCGCACTTTCTTGCGCAGGCCGGACGTCCCGGGCTTCTGATCCTTGAAAGGCTGGGTTGCAACGGTCTGGATACTGTCCACGAATGACTCCCTGTAGGCTGGCGGGCTCTGATGATGGGCTCGATTGAAGCCTGTGACAAAGCCCCTCTCACGGAATCGCCGGTTTGCTATAGTTACCGGTACGGAATCCGATAATCGTAAAATAATTAAGCGTTTACTGCATCAGCGTTTTGCTGGCACCCTTTTGATGCTCTCGTCTTCACTCAAGCTTGACTCAAGGAACTCTCCGCTTCATGACACCCAAAATCGACACCGTCACGGTTTCCCCGGAAGCCTCGCTGGAACTGCTCTCCCCCAGCGAAGTGGACCAATTGGTCCGCCGTACCGACCCGACCCTGTTCCGAATTTTCCGCCGCTGCGCGCTGGCGGTACTGAACACCGGCAACGTCAACGACAACACCGCCGAGATCCTGGAAGAGTACAAGGATTTCGACATCCGCTTCATCCGCCAGGCCCGCGGCATCAAACTGCAATTGCGCCACGCCCCCGCCAGCGCGTTCGTCGATGGCCGCATGATCCGCGGTATTCGCGAGCAGCTGTTCTCGGTGTTGCGCGACATCGTGTACGTCACCAACGAAATCCGCAATTCCAACCGTTTCAATCTGGGCACCCGCAACGGTATCACCGACGCCGTCTTTCACATCCTGCGCAATGCCAATGTGCTGCACAAAGGTGAAATGAATCCGTTGATCGTGTGCTGGGGCGGCCACTCCATCAGCCGCGAAGAATACGATTACACCAAGAAAGTGGGCTATGAGTTAGGCCTGCGTGACATGAACATCATCACCGGCTGCGGACCTGGCGCCATGAAAGGCCCCATGAAAGGCGCCACCATCGGCCATTCCAAGCAGCATATCCTGAATCGCCGCTACATTGGCATCACCGAGCCCGGCATCATCGCAGCAGAATCACCCAATCCGATCGTGAAT
>DATLII010000400.1:0-3208 GCA_035539495.1 Dongiaceae bacterium | reverse complement strand
CGCCGGAAATACTGGTGGTCCAGTTATTGTTGCCGGCGACCACAGTGGCGCTTTGCCGGCCGACGGGGGCCACCGCAGCCAGTCCATTCACGGACTGATCGATGGCAACCGCATCTTCCACCTTGAACATCGGGGCGGTGTTGCGTTGTCCCATGCTCATGCGCTGGCCGGGCGTGATCATGATCAGGTTGCTGCCCAGGCTGGCGATTTGCTCGGTGACTTGGCGAGTGGCGCCATTGCCGATCGTCACCATGATGATCACCGCCGCCACGCCAATGACGATGCCGAGAATGGTCAGGATCGAGCGCAGTACGTTGCGGCGAATTTCCCGCGCCGCCAGCAGGATGGCATTCCAGAACATCAGGCAATGCTCCTCATGCGGGTGTCGCTGGCAATGTTGCCGTCGCGAAAATGAATACTGCGATTGGCATAGGCTTCCATGTCGGGTTCATGCGTCACCATCACCACCGTGATGCCTTGCTCACGATTGAGTTTTTGCAGCAGTACCATGATTTCGTGGCTGCGGGCGCTGTCCAGGTTGCCGGTGGGTTCGTCGGCGAATAATACGGTGGGATGCGTGACAATCGCGCGGGCAATCGCCACCCGCTGCTGCTGGCCGCCGGACAATTCTGCCGGTGTGTGTTTTTCCCAGCCGTTCAGGCCCACTTTTTCCAGCGCGGCGGATGCGGCAGCGCGTCGTTCCCGCGCGGGAATGTTGCGATAGAGCAGGGGCAGCTCGACGTTTTCCACCGCGGTGGTGCGGCTGAGCAGATTGAAGCCCTGAAAAATGAAACCCAGATAATTGCGCCGCAACAGTGCTTGCCGATTGCGATCCAGACTGCCCACGTCCACGCCTTGAAACAGATATTGACCGCTGCTGGGAACGTCCAGGCAGCCCAGAATATTCAGGCTGGTGGATTTACCGGAGCCGCTGGGGCCCATGATGGCAACGAAATCCCCCTGTTCAATACCGAGCGACACATTGCGCAATGCACGAGACGACGCCGTGCCCTTGCCATAGATTTTGCTGACGTCGCGAAAGGCGAGCAGAGGAGGAGAGGCCTCGGTCATTTGGCTGCACTCACCGATTCCGTGATGACCTGCACGCTTTCATCCAATTCGCCGCCGGTCACTTCCACCAATGTGCCATTGTCGGCGCCGGTGGTGATATCGATGAGTTGTGGTTCGCCATCACGCAATACCCACACCCGCTGCTGCTTGCCGGTATTTTCCACTTTTTTTGTTTGGGCTGGACGGGGCCGTGGCATCAACCGGCTGAAAATATTGCCACCACCCTGGCTTGGCCCCGCATTTTCACGGCCGCCAACGGTAGGCGGCGAATAACGCAACGCTGCCATGGGCACCAACACGGCATCCTTTACCTGCTGCACAATAATTTCCGCGGTGGCCGTCATACCGGGACGCAGCGAAAGATCCCGGTTGTCCACATTCAGCACGGTTTCATACGTGATCACGCCGTCCACTTCCTGCGAGCCGTAACGCACTTGCAGAATTTGCGCGGGAAAACGCCGGTTGGCGTAAGCATCCACGGTGAAGCTGGCGGACTGCCCGGCTTTCACCAATCCCACATCGGCTTCGTCGACGCCCACATGCAATTCCATCTTGGTCAGATCTTCCGCCAGCGTGAACAGCAACGGCGCTTCGAAAGTAGCAGCTACGGTCTGGCCCAGTTCCACGGCGCGATTCAGCACTACGCCGCTGATGGGCGAATGCACTTTCGCTTTCGCCAGATTGGTCTGATCCAGTTCCAACGCCGCCTGAGCCTGGGCTACGGATGCTTTGGCACTGGCTTTGTCTGCCTGGGCGCGTTTCAGCGTGGCGGTGGCAGTATCCAGATCGCTTTGCGATGGCATGCGGCCTTTGCTCAGTTCATGCACCTGGCGCATCCGCTTGAGTTCGTTTTCCGATTCTTCCACCGTGGCTTCCGCCTGCAATTGCTTGGCGCGGGCGGATTCCAGTGACGCTTTGGTTGCCAACAATTGTGCTTCCAGTTTGCCGGTATCCAATGCCGCCAGCAGTTGGCCGGCTTCCACATGATCGTTGAAATCCGCATGCAGTTGCGTGATGGTGCCGGACACTTCGGTTCCCACATCCACTTGGTTGGTGGGTTCCAGATTGCCGGTGGCAGTGACGATCACATCGAGATTGCCACGCTGCACGGGTTGCGTCACATAACGCACATCCTTGCCGGACGAACCACCGCCGCTGAACCAGAACAGCAGCAATAAACCCACCGCCGCGCCCAGCGCCCACCAACGCCACGGCCGGCGTGGCTGGCGTTCATCACCCAGGTCCAGCATCTGTTGCACGCTGGTGGGATCGATTTTGGATTCACTGTTCATGGGTTGGATGCTCCAAGGTTGGTACCAGCCGGCCAACCGCCGCCCAGTGCCTTGTAAACGCGGATAGTGTTGGCGACGATCTCGCCGTTGCTTTGGTTCAGGTCGTCTTGCAGCAGCAGATAGGAACGTTGCGTGGTGAGCACCGTCTGGAAATCCACCAGTCCCGATTCATATTGCTGCTGGGCCAGTTCACTGGCCCGGGCAGCGGCTTCGGTTGCCAGCTTCAAGGTTTTCTGATGTTCATGTTCGTTCACGTAACTCGCCAGCGCATTCTCGGTTTCCTCCAGCGCACTCAACACTGTGCTGCGCCAGGTCAGCAATGCCTGTTGCTGCAATTCTTCCTGCACATCCACATTGCGCCGCAATTTGCCGGCGTTGAACACCGGCACCAACAAATTGCCGCCGATGGAAGACACATCGCTGACGGATTTGAACAGATCAGTGGACTGCGATTCCGAACCGATGAATCCCGACAGATTCAGCGCTGGATAACGCGCAGCTTCCGCTTCGCCCACGCGCGCGGTTTGCGCCGCCAATTGACGCTCGGCGCGACGGACATCCGGGCGTTGGCGCAGAGTATCAGCCGGCACGCCTACCATCAGCGTGGCGGGTACGGCGGGAATGCCAGCGATGGGATTCAAACGCGCATCGAGGTTGCCCGGTGTTTGTCCCAACAACACCGCTAAACGATGCAGATTCTGCTGCAGGCCATTGCGCAGCACCGGCAGTTGCGCCCGAGTCTGCTCGGCAGCATAGAGCGCCTGTTCCACGTCGAGTTCCGTCACCAGGCCTGACTGCGCGCGCCAACGTGCCAGATCCAGCGCTTCCAGCTGATTAGTCAGACT
>DATLII010000399.1:0-3206 GCA_035539495.1 Dongiaceae bacterium | reverse complement strand
GCCTGCGGTCTGCCCGGTGTCGTGACCGGGGCATTGATCATACTGAAATTTGATGATCACTTCTCCAAGCTGGCGCTGGGAGGTTTGACCCTGGGCATCGGTATTTATTCCATTCTCAAGCACGACTTGGGGCAGCAGATGATGCCACGCAACCGGGATCGTCTGGGTTATCTGATCGGCGGCGGCGTCCTTTACTTGATCGGTGTGTTGAATGGCAGCCTGACCTCAGGCACCGGCCTGCTGGTGACGCTGTGGCTGGTACGCTGGTTCGGGCTGGATTACAGAACGGCCGTGGCTTACACCCTCATTTTAGTCGGGTTGTTCTGGAACGGCTTTGGCGCGGTCGCTCTGGCATTCCAGGCTCCGGTGCAATGGAGCTGGCTGCCGGCGCTGCTGGTAGGGTCCTTGGTGGGGGGCTATCTGGGTGCCCATTTGTCCATCATCAAGGGTAATCTCTGGGTGAAGCGCAGCTTTGAGATTATCACCTTCATCGTCGGTATCAAGCTGATCTGGGATGGCGTTACGCCTTTTCTAGCCTGAGGGTTTTCCTACGCTGAAACCGAATTTTCTTTTTTTTCCCGACCAACGGTAATTTTTCCGCCGGCGCTCATCGACGCGACTATAGTTAGGGAGTACAACATTAGGAAATCGCCAACCCCGTGGCGGGCTCGCACTGACGGGGGAAAAATCGGAGGCATAACAATGATCAAAGACACCTCTATCAGCATTCTATGCGTAGATGACGATTTGGGCTTCCGCCGCTACCTGCGCCAGTCCCTGGATCCGCGTTTCCAAATCCGTTACTTCGCCCTCGGCTTCGAGTGTTTGACCCGTTTGCAGGACACGCACTTCGATCTGATCCTGGTGGACGCCACGCTGCCGGACATGCCGTCAGACCAGCTAGTGGACAAGCTGAAGGCGATGCCTAACCTGAGCCAGACGCCGGTGATCATCGTGTCGTACAAAGATTCCGAGCAGGAGCGCAAACGCTTCGCTCGCTGCCAATGCGACGGCTTCCTGAGCAAGGTAGCCAGCCCGGCGGAAATTACCGAGCGGTTGGGAAAAGCGTTGCATCGGGCCGCGTGAAGCCGGTTCGTTGATTCAACTTTTTATTCAGCCCTTGATTCAACTCTTTATTTGGTAAAAACAAAGGCGGACCGGTTTGCGGCCCGCCTTTGTTTTTTACGCCCGATTCTTCATGCTGTCTGCACCGGCGCAGTGAGCTGCAAACGCCGCGTCAAATACATCACCACCGACAGCGCCACGAATACACCCAGCGATCCGTATAGCAGCGCAAAATCCTGCTCCTGCAACAATGATCCCAGATACCCCAGCAATCCCGCCAACATCAGCGCCATGCCGCCCGCCCGCTTCCAGGACTGCAGCACACTGCGCGCATACAAACCGATCTGCATCACCACCGCCGCGCTCGCCAGTAAATAAGCGGTGAAAAAGCCCAGGTGCTCCGACAGCGACAGCAGTAACAGATAAAACACACACATGGCCGCACCGATCAGCAGATATTGCAGCGGATGCACACCAATACCGGTGAGCCACTGAAACAGCCAGAAGAAACCAAAAATCAGCAACAGAAACAGCAACTGATATTTGGTGGCGCGCTGATTTTTACGATAAGCATCCATCTCGGGCTGTAATTTAACACCTACCCAACGCGAGTTTTCCAAACGCAGGTCCGCACTCGCGCCTTCCCATTGCATGGGCATGCCTTTGGCGATGAACGGAATATCCCAATCCGCACTAAAACCTTGAGCATTAACCTTACGTGTGGACGGTAGCCATTCACCCTGGAAATTAGGCGCGGGCCATTGCCCACTCATGTGCAACACCGAGCGTTTGCCTGTGGGAGCCGCGAACAGCCGGTTACTGCCGTTGACCTGAAAATGCAGATTGAAGTGATGTGATTGATCCGGCGCCGTCAACGCGACCGGAAACTGGAAACCATCATCGGATGAGGCTGATGTTGTGCCTGGCTGCACTTCCAGCGGCTCTTCATTCCACACCGCCGTCAGCGAACCCGTCAGCGCTTTGACATCACTGACATGCACCAACAAGCGCGCTTCCTGCCACAGCATCTGCTCGGAATTCAGACCGAGCGCGGCCAAATCCGGCGCATCAAAGCGGGCGTTCAATTCCAACGTGGCCCGGTACAACGGCACCTGGTACAGCCCGCGATATCGGATTTCCGGCTCCGCCACCGCATGTAATTGCAAATCCGTCGGCAGAAACAGGGCGACGCGGCGCTCCTCGGTCGGCAGCAGAATGCCACTTTGCAATTCTTCCTGCCGAGTGACGCGATAAGGTACCAGCAGGAACGGGCCGGCCACGGATTGCTCGCCGCCCCATTTTTCCGCCATATCGGCGGCAACACTGTCGAAGGATTGCTGGCGCTCGCTGATCAATTCGTCGAGTCGCGACAACGGGTATTGCAGGATCAACATGAACAAGCCCAGCAGTAGCAACGCACCCAGGGTGCGATTCTGCAGGGTCAGTGATTTAAGACGGGAGGAATTCAGCATTCGGTACTCCAGATAGGCCGCGTAATCGTCAGTACGCATTGCATCAAGCAAACATGCCCTGGCTGTGGCCCACTACTGATCAAATGTGGCAGCGCCCGGCTCTGGTATACTGCGCCGGTCTTTTGCCAACCGAGCCGTTTCCATGGCAGCCACTTCCCGCCGCTGGCCTCGTCGTCTGCTGCGTTTCCTGTTTCGCTTCACGCTAGTGTTCATGCTGGTGAGCGCCCTGCTGGTGCTGACGCTGCGCTGGGTGGATCCACCCTACTGGGCTTGGCGGGTCAATCGCGCGCTGTTTCCACCACCAGGGTATCCGGCTGAACCGCGCCACGCTTGGGTGGATCTGGCGAATATCGCCAAGGGCATGCAGCTGGCGGTGATCGCGGCGGAAGATCAGCATTTTCCCGAGCATCATGGGTTTGATTTCAACGCCATCGCCCGCGCCCTGGATCACAACGAACACGGCCGCTCGGTGCGCGGCGCCAGCACGCTGACGCAGCAGACGGCAAAAAATCTATTCCTGTGGCCCAGCCGTAGCTTCGTGCGCAAGGGCATCGAAGCCTGGTTCACATTGCTGATTGAATTGATGTGGACTAAACAGCGGACGCTGGAGATCTACCTGAACGTGGTGGAATTCGGCCCAGGCATTTACGGCGTGGAATCGGCGGCGCG
>DATLII010000398.1:0-2126 GCA_035539495.1 Dongiaceae bacterium | reverse complement strand
CACCCATTTCGTCAGTTCGATGGGCACCACCGGCACCATCATGGGGACGTCCCGTTTCCTGAAGGAGAAGAATCCGGATATTCAGATCATTGGCCTGCAGCCCCAGGAAGGCTCTGCAATTCCGGGCATCCGGCGTTGGCCCCAGGCGTATCTGCCGAAGATTTACGATCCGGCGCGGGTAGATCAGGTACTGGACATCACGCAAAAGGAAGCCGAAGAAACCATGCGCGCATTGGCGGCGCGGGAAGGGATTTTCTGCGGCGTGTCGTCTGGTGGCGCGGTGGCGGGGGCGCTGCACGTTTCCCGTCAGGTGGAGAACGCGGTGATCGTCGCCATTATCTGCGACCGCGGTGATCGTTATCTGTCCACCGGCGTGTTTTCGCCGCACTGACGGGATTGCCATGAACGTACTGGTTTTTGATATCGAAACCGTGCCCGATCTGGTGGGCGGTAAGCGCCTGTTCGGCTTGGACGGCCTGAATGATTCGGACACCGCCCATGCGATGTTCCAGCTGCGGCGGCAGGAATCCGGCAACGATTTCCTGCGCCTGCATTTGCAAAAGGTGGTGACGATCTCGGCGGTGTATCGGTCGCAGGATCGGGTGGCAGTTTGGTCGTTAGGCGATGAAAAATCCGACGAGAAAACGCTGCTGGAAAAATTTTTCCACCTGATCGACCGATATTCACCTACGCTGGTGAGTTGGAATGGCGGTGGATTCGATCTGCCGGTGTTGCACTATCGGGCGATGTTGCACAAAGTCGCGTGCCCACGCTATTGGGACACCGGCAACGACGACAAGAATTTCAAGTGGAACAATTATCTGAGCCGGTATCACGAGCGTCATACGGATCTGATGGATCTGCTGGCGCTGTATAACAACCGAGCTTATGTGCCGCTGGATCAGATGGCGTCGCTGTTGGGTTTTCCCGGCAAGATGGGTATGAGCGGCGACAAGGTATGGGATGCATACCACAGCGGTGATCTGAAAGGCATTCGCGATTATTGCGAGACGGATGTTTTGAATACCTGGTTGGTGTACCTGCGCTTCCAGTTGATTCGCGGCTTCCTGACGACGCAGGGTTATGAAGATGAGTTGCGGATCGTGAAGGACTATTTGAAGCGGGAAGCACATCCCCATTTTCTGGCGTTTTTGCAGGAGTGGGAGAGTGGGGAGAAGAATGGGTGAGTGAGACGATTTTGTTACGGCTTTCGTGCCGGAACGTACTGTGTCGGCTGGTTCTGTTCAGGACACGCCACAAGTACAACCCTGTAGGCTCGTCAGCGGCCATCCCTGGCCGCTGACGTTCCTGAACAGAACCAGCCGACACAGCACGTTCTTCAACGTTCAGTGCCACCCTTATCCAGACAAACAGCGAATCGCAATGCCAAGAAGACATCGTAAACCACCCGTCCCGCAGCAAGCGGTGGAAATCACTATCGACTCCCAGGCCCATGACGGCCGTGGCGTCGGCCGTATCAATGGCAAAGCCGTGTTTGTCGAAGGTGCGCTGCTGGGCGAAAAAGTCGTCATGCAGTACACCCGCTGCCATGGCAAATTTGACGAAGCGCGGGCGATCGAAATTCTGGAATCATCACCTGACCGCGTGACACCCCAATGCTCGGCGGCGGCCGTGTGTGGCGGTTGCAGTTTGCAGCACATGCGCTCCGATGCGCAGATCGCCATGAAGCACAAAATCCTGCAGGACCAGCTGGCCCATTTTGGTGATTTGAGCCCCAAAGAATGGCTGGCGCCCATGACCGGCCCAACCTTCGGTTATCGGCGCAAGGCCCGTCTGGGTGCCAAGTACGTCGAGAAAAAAGGCCGCGCATTGGTAGGTTTCCGCGAAAAAAACAGCGGCTTCCTGGCGGAGATCGAACAATGCCATGTGCTGGTGCCCGAAGTGGGGCTGGCATTTCCCGAGCTGCGGCAATTGATAGAGTCGTTGCAGCAGCGTCTGAATATTCCCCAGATCGAAGTGGCCCAGGGCGACGACGCCACCGCCCTGGTGGTACGCCATATGCAGCCGTTACCGCCAGCAGACCAGGAAGCTCTGGTGCGGTTTTGCCAGCAGCGGCAGTTTCACCTCTATCTGCAGCCGGCCGGCCCTGACAGTATTCACAAAGT